>CAYITV010000071.1:0-4582 GCA_964366285.1 Candidatus Woesearchaeota archaeon
TTTTAGTGGACTGCGACAAGGCATTGGAACTGAAGAGAGGGAAGAGCGTTGGGATTGATGATGTTGCCGCAACTGAGGATATCTTCACAGATGTGAAAAAGGGAGACCATGCAAGCACGACAGAACTGCAGAAGTTTTTTGGAACCACAGATGTAAGAAAGATTTCTGAGATAATTGTCAGACAAGGCGAGGTGCAGCTGACAGCAAAACATCGTGCAGAAGAGCGCGAAGAAAAAAGGAAGCGCATTGTGAACTTGATTCACAGGAATGCCATTGACAGCAAGACTGGACTGCCGCATCCGCCGCAGCGAATAGAACGCGCGATGGAAGAGGCTGGGGTGCATATCGATGAAAACAAGAGCGCTGAAGAGCAGGTTGAGGAGGTGCTTAAAAAATTAAGAGCAATAATCCCTATCAAGTTTGAGCGTAGGG
This sequence comes from Candidatus Woesearchaeota archaeon, assembly GCA_964366285.1. GTDB lineage: Archaea > Nanobdellota > Nanobdellia > SCGC-AAA011-G17 > UBA489 > CAYJXC01. The sequence continues at coordinate 433 of CAYITV010000071.1, forward strand.
AGATAGCAGTCAAGATACCGGCCCAATATGCAGGGCATAGCTACACTGTGCTTAAGAAATACAAATTGCTTAAGGATGAGTGGCAGAATGATGGCAGCTTGGTTGCTGTTGTGGAAATACCTGCAGGACTGCAGGATGATTTTTTCGATGAGCTCAACAAAATCTCTCACGGAGAAGTAGAGAGCAAAATAATCAAAATAATTGACTAAAGGTGAATAACTATGGGAACATTATCTGTTAAAGAGAAAGAAATTGTTGTCCCTGGCGAAGAACTCGCTGATGGGATGGATTATTTACCAGTTGGGGGCGCATTCCGCGAAGGCGAGAAGATTGTTGCCAACCAGATTGGTATTGTAAATGTTGATGGAAGACTAGTGAAGGTAATCTCGCTAAGAGGAAAATATGCGCCGAAGAAGGGGGATGTCGTAATAGGAAAGATTACTGACATGACATTTTCCAATTGGTACATTGACATAGACTGCCCGAGCAGCGCCATGCTTAGTGTAAAAGATGCAACTGACTTTGTGGAAAGAGGGGCTGACTTAAGCCAGATTTACTCCTTTGGCGACATGGTTGTCGGCAGGGTGATAAATGTCACTCGCGGAAAGATTGATCTTACAATGAGAGGGCCTGGATTGAAAAAACTGGGCAGCGGAAGAATATTGCGAGTAGGCAGCAGCAAGGTGCCGAGAATCATTGGAAGAGAGGGCAGCATGATATCAATGCTCAAGGAAAAAACCGGATGCAGGATCATTGTCGGCCAGAACGGAGTTGTGTGGGTGCAGGGAGAGCCGCAGAATGAGCTTGTGGCTGTTGAAGCACTGCAGTTCATAAACAAGAATTCGCACCAAGAGGGATTGACTGATGTGGTGTCTAAGTTCCTGGATGAGAAAATGAAGGGAATACCTGTTTCGAAAGACAACTTCAAGGACGATGATGTCTCTTACAGGGAGACACGGCATGAAGAGGGCTATCATGGAGACCGCGAGGGTTATAGAGGTGGCGGAGGATATCGCGACAGGGGATACCATGACCGCGGAGGATACCAAGGAGACAGAGGGGGATATCGCGGCGGCGGCGGAGGATACCGTGGCGGTGGAGGATATCGCGACAGGGGGTTCAGCGGTCCAAGACGAGAATTTGTACAAAGAGAATCCGGACCAGAAGGACGCGACCGCATGATGCAGGAAAGGCGGGAGATGAGAGACATGAGACGCGGCGTGCATAGAGAAAACGAGGAATAAAGGTGAATAAAATGACAACAAAGAAGAAAATGAGCAAACCGACATTGAAAAAGGGAAGCGGAAAAAGATTAGATGGAAGAGATTATGACCAGCTTCGAGAGATAGAAGCAAAGGTCGGAGTCATACCAAGAGCAGATGGGAGCGCGATGTTCAGGATAGGAAAAACAATAGCGATAGCTGCTGTTTACGGGCCCAGGGAACTGCACCCAAAGTTCCTGCAAAACCCAGAGAAGACTGTATTGAGATGCCATTACAACATGATGGCATTTTCAGGATCAGGTGAAAGAGTCAGGCCTGGTCCAAGCAGGAGGTCAAGAGAGATAAGCATGATAATTGAAAAGGCTTTGACGCCAGTGCTTACATTGGACCAATATCCGAATGCTGTCATTGATGTTTTTGTAGAATTATTGCAGACAGATTCTGGAACAAGATGCGCAGGAGTGAGCGCAGCTGCGCTTGCACTTGCTGATGCTGGAATCCCCATGAAGGATCTTGTGAGCAGCGTGTCTGTAGGTGTTGTGAACGGACAGGTAGCGGCTGACTTGACCAAAGAGGAAGAAGACATAGAAGGAACTGTAGATATTCCTGTTGCTGTGCTGCCTAGAACTGGTGAGTTCACATTATTGCAGCTTGATGGAGAGATAGGCAAGGATGAATTGCTTGAAGCCATGCAGATGGGAAAGAAGGTCTGCAAGGAGATTTACAGCATACAGAAAAAAGCACTAAAGGAGCGTTATCACAATGCACAGAATAATTAAGGAACATGTTCATCAATTGCTGATGAAAAACATAAGAGAGGATGGAAGGAAGCTTGACGAGTACAGGAAGCCGATAAAGATCGAGTATGGGATATCGCCGAAGTCTGCTGACGGAAGCGCACGAGTGAGGATTGGCGGGACAGAGGTTGTGGCTGGAGTGAAATTGGATGTTGATGCGCCTTATCCTGACACACCAGACAAGGGAAACCTAATTGTCAGCTGCGAGCTATTGCCTTTAAGCAATCCTGAATTCGAGAGCGGACCACCAAGCATCGATTCCATAGAACTTTCGCGGGTGGTTGACAGAGGGATAAGAGAGAGCAATGCTGTTGACATGGCAAAACTATGCATCAAAGAGGGAGAGAAGGTATGGGTGTTGTTCTTGGACATATATCCCATCAATGATGAAGGCAACTTGTTCGATGCTGCAAACCTGGCAGCTTTGGCTGCGCTGAAGGATGCAAAATTCCCGGCTTATGACGCCAAGGAAGGGAAGATATCTTATGATGAGAGGACATCGAAAGGACTGCCGATGAATTGCATGCCTATAGAGGTTACAGTAGTGAAGATAGGGGCTCATCTGCTTATTGATCCTTCAATAAATGAAGAGAGCGGATTGGATGCAAGACTGACTGTCGCAAGCCTGGAAGACGGGACAATATGCGCAATGCAGAAGGGTGGAGACTTGCAGCTTAGCATTGAAGAGGTGGACAAGATGACAACACTCGCGATTGCGAAGAGCAGAGAGCTGAGAAAGCACCTGGAGTGATGACACATGATGAAATTCACAAAATATGAGGAGGCGCGCATCTTAGGTGCTAGAGCGTTGCAGGTGTCGATGGGTGCTCCGATATTAGTTCCTGTAACCAAAGAGGAACTGGAGGCTTTCAGATACAATCCGATTGAGATTGCAAAGAAGGAATTTTACAACAATGTTTTGCCGATAACAATCAAGAGACCTTTGCCTTCAAAACTTGCTTAACTCTCTTATTTTTTAATTAAACATGATAGTGTTAGTGGACTGGGTGCGAAGCACGAGGAAGGATTGAAAGGGCCTTAGATTCAATTTTGGCGCCGGCAGGTATATAAATGAGGAAAAAGATCAAAGAAGTATGGCAGAAACTGTAACAATGAACAAGATTTATGATGAACTTAAACAGATAGAGAAGAAGATGGTTACCAAAGAAGAGATGGAATCCATTTTGGAAACGGTTGAAATCATGTCCAACCCAGATACGATGGAACAGATCAGACAAAGCGAGGAAGATATTCAAGCTGGGCGAATAAAAGAAGTGAAGTCTGTAAGGGATATCTGATGATTTGGACGGTTATTAGAACAGACCGGTTTTCTGAAGAATTCAAGAGATTTGAAAAAGATAAGGAATTTGTTGATGCTCTGGACAAGAAGATCAAGAGACTAGAAGAAGACCCAACAATCGGAGGATTCTTAGCGGGAAAACTCCATGGATACAAGTCAATCAGACTAGTAAAAAATTTCAGGGTACTTTACCGGATTGATGAAGATGAGAAGAAATTTTTCTGGTTGCGATTGATCACAGGAAATATAGTTACAAAAGATTCTAATGATGCCAAAATCAATTTTCATTATATGGCTGTATAGTTTCTCTTGTCATTCTTCTCTTTCTTCAAAATAATCTTTTCTTATTCTTGTGTAGTTACAGTTCTGTTCCCATTAGAAAATGGTTGTAAAAATATTTAAAGGCACATGTTTCCCTGAGAAGTACACATTCCTAGTTTCAGAACGGAGGTGAAGACTAGTGGCATTTTTATACGAAACAAGTCAAGCAATTACTAATCCATTGGGGGCTGTTTGGGCAGCAATAGTTTCGCAGCTACCATCTTTAGTTGCTGCGATAATAGTATTAATTATTGGTGTTTTTGTAGCAGTAATACTAGGGCATGCTCTCAGGGTTGTATTAGAGAAATTGCGCGTGGATGAATATGTAAGGAAAGCCCATTTAACCAGAACTGTCGGGCATACGCACGTGCCGGCTTTTGTTGGGGAGCTTTTCAAATGGTACATCATTATCTTGTTCTTGCAACAGGCAGTGGCTTTGATTGATCTTGGCACAATAAGTTTGTTGTTGGACAGCTTTGTCGGTTGGATTCCAAAAGTGATCATAGCAT
>CAYITV010000072.1:0-4571 GCA_964366285.1 Candidatus Woesearchaeota archaeon
TCAAGCTGCGATAGGTTGAACATTGTGTTATGCGGGGGCAAGGATTTGAACCTTGGAAGGCACTAAGCCACTAGCTCCTTAGGTTGGCTGTGTTTCACTCTAGCCCGTTTGACCGCTCCGGCACCCCCGCGGCTAGGAATGCGAAAGAAGAATTGTTTATAAAACATATGGTTAGAAGATTAGAATTTCTTGATTAACTTGGCGAATTCATCCAGCTTGTCATCATATATTTCCAATGCTTTTAGAAGTATTTCTTTTGGCGACAACTGGCCCCAGGATTCTATTGTGAATATGAAATCTTCCCTGCTCGCTGTAACTTTCATGCCGTTCTTCTCACATAGCTCTTCTACAGCATCGTTCCATTTCTTGAAATCCTTGATTACCAGATTATCGCCTTTTTCTGCAAGGCAATTGTCAGATGCGTCTATGACCTTCTTTATTCCAGAGCGCTTTTCGATTGTGATTGTCGGATAGCCATGGTAGTACACAAGACCTGGAGAGAATTTCATATGCGTCTTGCCTTTTCCAAGGACGGCTGTCGCTTCGAGCTTTACCTCTTGATTCTTCAGGATCTTGGTGATTGGAATATTTTCAATAACTGGAACTGCCTTCGGATCCTTGCTTTCAAGCTGCGACGAGTAGACTACAGCCGGACCCTTGGCCTTAAGAGAAAGCAACAGCGTGCATTGAGCGCATCCCTTTCCCTTGCATGGGCATTCTTCCCTTGTCTTGTAGGATTTCAGATCTGTCTTTATCGGAACCAATCCAAGGCGATGGGCAAGGACTTCATCATATAATGCAGAGCTGTTTCTTTGTATTGCGACTTCTTCTATTGCCAATGTGGGAACTTCGTTTATTGCGTAACGCCTTATAGTATTTGCGACAGCTTCTGTTATACCTTCCAAAATGAAGGTCATTGAAAGCTTATCCTTGTCGATTATTTTCAGCTTCATCTTATACCCTGCGGCCGCGCTTGCCTCCCTTTTTCTTTGCACCATCTGTAGGAACTGCAGTTACATCCTCTATGATTCCAATCTTCAGGCCGGATCTTGACAAGGCGCGTATTGCTGCCTGTGCTCCAGGACCTGGAGAGTTAGGACCGTTGTGGCCGCCTGGCGCCCTTATGCGGACGTGCAGTGCGTTTATTCCAGCTTCCTTTGCTGTCTCTGCGGCAAGCTTGGCTGCGTTCATGGCGGCTGTCGGCGATGACTCAAGGCGATGGGCCTTGACTACCATTCCGCCTGATGCTTTTGCGATTGTTTCTGAACCGCTAATATCCGTGATGTGGATGATCGTGTTGTTGTAGCTGGCGTAGATGTATGCAATACCCCAGCGCATAGTATCCTGTTTCATGATGCCTCAATTGTTATTGGTGTTTTTTCAATCTTTCCTGTCCTTGGCTCGAGAGGGACTACTGCCCTGCTTTTTTCTTTCTTGACAACTGTCCGTTCAGGATGCTCATTGTTTGAAAGCGATGAATTTGCATTGAATGCCAACTTATCTTCTTCTGTGCGTTTGACAAGGTATGAAGGGATTGTGACCTTCTTATTATTGATCATGACATGGCGATGGGTGACAAACTGACGAGCCTGCTTTTGAGTGCGCGCAAGACCCTTTGACTGGACCATTGTCTGCAGACGCCTGCTGAGGATGTCATCTATACCCAAGTCAAGGATGTTTTCAAGCTTTGAATCCTGCTCAAGCAATCCGAGATTGTATAACTTCTTTAAAAGAAGCTCTTCTTCTTTTTTTGACTGCGGATCTGTCCTTATAGTCAAGCTTTTTGCCTGATGCTTGAACTCGCGGAGGATGGATTCCATCTTCCAGATTTCTTTTTTCTTTACAAGACCGTATTTCTTTGTGATAACTCGCTCTTTTTCAATACGGACGCCCTGCCATGGATGAGACGGACGCTCAAATTTCTTGCGATGTTTTCTTGGGTCTCCCATTTTACTTCTTCTTTTCCTTTTCTGGAGCTGCTTTTGCCTGCGCTATCTTGGCGGCTTTCTTCATGACGCCTACTGTAACTCCCTTTCTGAAATTGCCGCGAGTGCGCTGACCGCGGACCGGCAAGCCGTAAGCATGCCGCATGCCTTTGTATGATTTTACCTTCTTCATGAGCCTTATGTCAAATTCTTTCTGAAGCTTCAGATCTGTACCAATAAGATGGATGTTTTTTCCTGTCTCAAGATCCTTTCTCCTATTCAATAGGAATGCTGGAAGGGTTGTTGGATGCTTTATGAAATCCTCTAACTGCTTAAGCTCCTGATCTGGAATATCACCGATTTTCCTTTTTCTGTCGATATTCAATGCATTGCAAACAGCATTTGAGAAGGAGAAACTGACGCCATTGATCCTCTGGAGGGCGTGATAGATGTCCTTCTTTCCAGGGATATCTGCATTGGCAATCCTGACTAATTCTTTCATGCGAAAAGGGTGCTTATGAGGATTTAAAAAGATATCGGATTATTGGGTCTTTGAGGGGCTAGAAGGCTTTTTGTTGACTATTTTTCCATGGCAGAATATCTTATTGATTTCTATGGCGCCTTGTCGTGATGACATTCATACACATCAGCGTGCATGCATAACAGGCATTTATGTTATTATATTTTATCTTCAGAAAACTATATTCCAACAAATATCTTGTATTTATCTTCTTCCCTGATTTCCATGATGACCCTCTTTATAACTGCCTTCTTGGGGTCTGGCATTAATCTGACGCGAGCCTTGATGTCTGCAAATGTTTCAAAGGGCTTCTTTTCGCGTTCTTCTATGATCTCCCACATGTGTTTCTTACCAATGCCTGGAATCAGCTCTATCTGGTGGCTGCGGGTGTTGATGGGCTGAGCCTTATTGAAGAAATCAACAAATTTCTTCTCGTTTTCTGAGACTGTCTTTTCTATCAACTGCTCAAGGTTAATCCTGGCTGTCTGGGTGAGCTTGTCAAATGTAATCCTGCCGACTATATGATGGATCTTTTCACGTTTGCCTTCGCCCATGTAGACCTCTTCATTGGGCTGGAGAAATGTACCCTTCTTTGGGACAAGCTCTAAAAGAATAAAGTGCTCTTTACCTAATGCCTGGGCAATTGCTGTCTTCATATGCATCGGACGAGTGTCCATAGCATATCCATTTGGAAGAAAGTCCAGAATAACTGCTTTCTCTTCTTTTGCTCTCTGCTGCATTGCTCATCACGTCCGCTGCTTCTGTTACATACATTCTAAAACCCTTTTCAAATCCTCTGGCTTTAATGTGATGTTTTCACTGGCAAATATCGCCTTGAGGCTTTCAATGTCTTTTGGCTGCAAGTCAATAATCTTTGCGACATGAGTTTCCTTGAGCCTGATTATGTCAAGAGCCTGCAACTTTTTTTTCAGCTCTTCAGCGTCCTTTGTCTTGCTTTTTACGAAGCTGTTGAGATATTCCAATGTCTTGTTTGCGCGGAAACTAAGCTCATGATTCTTTTTTATACTTGTGAGCTTATCCTTCAATTCCACCATTGTTATTGGGGATTCTTTTATCACTTCAAGCTCTGCCATTTTATACCCTCTTGAGATGTATTGGATGAACTATCAATGTCTTAGGCTTGTTGCCGTCTTTTATTGAGACTTCATAACAACTGCCATGCCTGCCGCCAACGACTCCGGTTTTGCCGTAGAATCTTGGAAGGAACATGCCTTTGTGGATTGAAGGCTCTAGTTTCAAGACAACACGCTGACCTTGTTTCAACTGCTGGAAGTAGCTTGTGATGCTGACCTTGCCTTTTGTGGAAGGTGACTTTTTCAGCTTGTTCCTTGTTTTCCTTCTAAATCCACCTATGCGTTTTGTCATAGATACAAGCTAGAGAAGCCTGATTTATAAACCTTGTTGTTACTTTTTCATTCATTTCTTTCTATTTCGAGATTGTTAAAGTCCCTGTCGTAGCTTATGATTTCGCTGCAATTATAGAGCAATGCTGTTGTGTAATGTAATAAATCTATGAATTTCAGCTGAGGATATCTTAAACTTCTTTTTACTGTTTCGAATAACATATTGCTGTCAACAGCCATTATTTTTAGATGGGACTTTAATATCGATCTTATTGCTTTTTTTGCATGTTCCCTGGTTGTTTCTTGCTGGATGATATTAAACGCTTCAATAATATTCACAGTGTTAATTATCCCACCTGCTTTTATTATTTCTTGGCATCTTTCTTGGTAATTGTTTGCATAGCACGCATATGCTATGACATTGCTATCAATAAATCTCATCTAAATGCAACCTCGTTCAATTCATCCATCTGATGTGCGTTAAGGTTATGCTTTGGTTTGATCTTCTTTGCTTCCTGAAAAAATTTTTCCAAATCCTCACTTATTGGCTTGAGAATGATTTCATTCTTTCTCTTTTTAATTTCCAATTTTGTACCAGGTACTAAATCAAATTCGTTTCTTATCTTTGCCGGCAGTGTTATTTGCCTGCCTTTGCTTAATTCTATAATATTTGTTTCCATTTCATTCTTCATTAAGCATGCACTATTTATAAATTTTTCCATCTAAAACCCGGAAATCTTTCGGTTTAAAAGAAAACTTTTT
>CAYITV010000073.1:0-4552 GCA_964366285.1 Candidatus Woesearchaeota archaeon
CATTCTCCTCTGGTTCCAGGCTGCAAGTGGAATAAACTAAGATTCCATTCTTATACAGCAAGGATTAAGCATGCCAGATCATTCTCTTCTGCACCTTTCCCATCCCTTCAATATATTTCTGGTTCCATTCTTTCAATAACTTTGAAGATCTTCGTGTCTCTCCCTTGATCAGCCCGCTTCCGCTGCAAGGCGCATCAAGTAAAATCTTGTCAAAGTTATCCTTGACATCAAACACGCTCATCTTCGTAACAGTAGTATTCATCACCCCGCATCTCTCCAGGTTTGCAATCAGCCCATTTATCCTGTAAGAATCATTCTCGTTTGCGACAATCATTCCCTTGTTCTCCATCAATGCAGCAATATGCGTTGTCTTGCCTCCAGGCGCAGCACACAAGTCCAAAACCTTCTCTCCTTCTTTAGGCGATAAAGCCAAGCTGGGAATCATTGAAACGCTTTTCTGCACAAAGAAATAGCCCTTTGTATGCTCTTCCATATTGCCAATGTCCCTTCTCTTCTCATTGTGCTCAATGTAATATCCATCCTCGCACCAGGGCACTTGCTCGCATTTCCATCCCTTTTCTTCCAATGACGGCAGTAATTCCTCTGCAGAAATCTTCAAGGTATTCACCCTTATTGATTTTCTTGGAAATTTTGAAACAGCCTTTTTATACTCTTCAAAGTCAATTAATTTCGAATACTTCTCGATGAATCGTGGTTTAAACTTCATAGAGAAAATAAAGTAGGAAGGGATTTAAATCTTTTCGATGCATAAACAGTTCTCTTCAAAAAACTTTTCTGAAAAGAAAATTCCAAATTATAAGGTTTTCTACTACTATGAACGAATTATTGCATGATTAATCTATACATCAAAAGACATACTTCAAAGCCGCAGAATATTTATATAGAATGAACAATCGCATGAAATTAATAGAAAGTTGGGGGGTTAAGATGAGTCTCGAGCATCTTGCTTTGGCAGAAACAGATAATTTTCCTATCCGCCACGAGGGAAAAGTTCACAATGGCAAGGTTCGTTCTGTTTATTGGCTGGATCAGTATGACAGCAACAGGATAATCAAGCAAAGGAATTATCCGGTAGACACAGATGCACCTCTTGGCGTAATGATCATCAGTGATCGCATCTCAGCATTCGACTGCAACTGGCAGGGAGAAGATGGACTAAGAGGAGTTCCTTCAAAAGGTGCGGCATTAAATGCAATATCAAATTACTGGTTTGAAAAATTTGATGCAAGAGGTCTCTCAACCAGCCATATTCTTGAAAATCCTCATCCTTTGGTGTGGATAGTCCAGCATGCAGAGCCTATAATGATTGAAGCAATTGCTCGTAAATATATCACCGGCAGCATGTGGCGTGCCTACAGCAATGGTGAAAGAGAATTCTGCGGCATCAAGCTGCCAAACGGGTTGCAGGAAAATCAGCAGCTTGATAAGTTGTTAATCACCCCATCAACAAAAGGAATTCTCCGTGGCATTCCGGGCATTCCTGAGGAAGATGATGTTAATATCACTCGTAAGCAGATTCTTGATAGCTACAAAGCACTTGGATTTAAGATGCCAGAAGACATAGGACGCTACGAATTGCTACTTGCTGAAGGATTCTTAATGGCTAGTACAGAGCTCATCAATAAAGGCCAGCTGTTGGTAGATACGAAATTTGAGTTTGGATATGTGCCTGATGGAAATGGAAATCCTGTTATGATGTTCATTGACGAGGCTCTTACTCCAGACTCATCGCGTTATTGGGATGGCAGAGAATACCAGAAAGGAAAAGTCATTGAAAATTCAAAGGAAGGTTTTTGCCAGTTCTTGTTGTCGCACTATGACAAAGATGTTCTCCTGGACAAGAAGCGCATGCCTGAGAGAAAGGAATTGGCCAAAAATACATTTATCCCAGTAGATGAGATGATGAAAATATCAGCTACTTATACTGCAATGGCAGAACTAATCACTGGAAAAGAAATAAAAAAGATAGAAAATCCGCGTCAGGAGATTTTTGACGCACTAAGCAGTTTCAAAATTATGGAGTGAAAACATGGCAAATGATCTAGAAACATTGGCAAGCATGGAATACCCTGGAAGATTTCTAATAGTGGGAAAGAGCGTTGACGGCATAGAAACAATAGCTTGTTATGGCCTTACAGGCAGGAGCACATCAAGCCAGGCAAGGACATTCGCAGAAGGAAAAACAACATGTACAATAAGGACTCAGGTAACTGACCAAAGGCAATTGGAGAATGGAAGCCCTGCATTGTTGCTTTATCCAGCCATGGCATTCCATGAGGGTGCTGTTGTTGCAAGCAATGGAGCTCAGACAAAACTGCTCTATACTCACCTTAGGTTTAACATCGATATAATGCACACGCCTAAGATGGTTCGTGAAAATAATCTGCTTCATCGCTCAATATGCTCAGATGTTTTATGCGAGGCACTCAAGAAGCCGTTCTACGAATATGACCAGAAGGATGACCGCTGGATTGACATAACTGCATTTGAACCAGACGCTCCTCACTACACTCCCCGCATTAATCTGGTAACGCTCGGAGACCATGCAATCTTTAGCATCATAAAGAATGACAGCACTGGATTCTATTCGCACATGCATAACATAACGCTCGAGCCGGGACTTGGAAAGCTCTTGTCTACATACACAGGTGAAAACAAGGAGCCATTGCCAAGCTTCCAGGGAGATCCATTGCCGGTAAATACACCATGGCTTTCTCCTGAAAAGACTGTAAGTGCAGTATATGATGCTCTGAATCCTAAATACAGGGTGTGCGTTGTTGCTGTTCACACAGATGGAAAGAAGATAAGGACTGCGCGCATTGATCGGCATGCAAATGAAGTAAGCACATGAAAAAGGTCTTAATCATAGGATCAGGCGGAAGAGAGCATGCATTAGGATGGAATATCTCCCGATCAGGCAATATAGAAATCTTATATGCTCCAGGCAACGGCGGAACTGAGCAGGAAAGAAACTCAAGAAACGTAGCTATGGACATAAGAAATTTCTCAGAAATAGCAAAGCTTGTCAAGAAAGAAAAAATTGATTTGACTATTGTTGGCCCTGAAGAGCCGCTTGCAGATGGCTTGGTTGATTATCTTTACAACAAGGGATGTTTCAGTATATTCGGTCCTACGCAGGAAGCAGCCAAGATTGAATCAGACAAGTTTTATTCATACGACATAATGCAGCAGCTGAATATTCCTCAAGCATATTCGATAAAATGCGAGTCATCCGAGCAGGCTGTTAAGGCAATAAACGAGATAGCAACTGAAAATGGCGTTGTATTGAAGGCGCGTGGTTTGACTGGAGGAAAAGGGGTGACAGTCTGCAGTTCAAAAGAACAAGCGCTCAGCACTTTAGAGCAGCACATTATTAATTACGGTTCGCACCTGCTTGTGGCAGAAAGATTATTTGGAGAGGAATTCTCTGTGTTTGGAATTGCAAATGGAGAGCGCGTTTATCCATTAGGAATGGCCTTCCAAGATCGCAAGTCTCTTTTAGATAACAACCAAGGCCCAAATACTGGTGGCATGGGTGCCTGCGGTCCAGTTCCTTTTGTCTCAATAAGCATGGTTAACGATATTGTAGATCGCATGATGACTCCGATTATAAAAAATATATCAAAAGATAGTGATGCGGATAATTACCATGGCTTCTTATATGCAGGCATGATACTGACGCAGCAAGGTCCGAAGGTGCTCGAGTACAACGTCCGCTTCGGTGATCCAGAATGCCAGCCTGCAATGATGCTGCTTAGAAACAATCTCTATGACGCATGTTCATCAGCACTCAATGGCGGTTCAGCACATAAGCAGATGAGTTTTGATGCAGGCTCAGCATGTTGTGTAGTATTAACTTCACCAGGTTATCCAGGAGAATTCAAGAAAGGTCTTCCCATCTCAGGTTTGGAAGAGGTTTCAAAGATGCATAACATCAAGGTCTTCCACGCTGGAACTAAAAAAGACGGCGAGCAAATAATAACGACAGGCGGCCGCGTATTAGGAGTGACTGCATATTCTCCATTCGGCATTGAGCAGGCAAGAAATCTTGCGTACGAAGCAGCATACAAGCTTTCAATTCCAGGCGGCTTCCATTACAGAAGAGATATTGGCAGCAAGGCAGTAATAAAACACTGACTCAATCCAGGTATTTCAGGAAAGGCACATGCTCAATCCCAATCTTACCAACATACAGAGAGTCTAGGCTGCCTCCCTTCTTCGCATATTGCTTGACATTATAATATCCCTGCAGGTAATAATAATCCTTTGTGAAAGCTCCTGGCTTTGAAGTGTCTTTCAACCCTCTTTTCGCCCGCATCGTCAAGGTGAATGCATCTTCTTGGGAAAAATATCCCAGCAGTGCAGTATAGACTGATTGGAACGAGCTTTTCAATGCCAAGTCAACAGCAATAACTCTTCCAGCATATCTTTTCAAGACATCATTGCTCAATAATCCTGCACGTTCTTCTCTATAAACTGCCAGTCCTTCCTCAGTCATCAAATAGTTTGGAAATCCCATCAAGAACAGTTT
>CAYITV010000074.1:0-4339 GCA_964366285.1 Candidatus Woesearchaeota archaeon
TTTTCTGTGCTCTAGAATATAGGATATAACCAACTTCAGAAAGCTGAATAATTACCTTTTGATTTTATTTTGCTTTACACAAATATTTATATAGAATCTGCGATTGTTTTATTATATGGCAGTATTAGTTGCTTGCTTGTCTACTGGAAAGGGAACATGGGGGCATGTTTCAAGACTTTTGGAGGGGATGGACGGGGAGAAGTGGAATAAAGTATTTTTGATAACTAACGAATACGGGAAGGAGAATTTTAAAACGCAGCCAGGGGTTGAACTGATACAGGTGCATGAAATGAGCGGGATACAGGAATTGAGAGAAGAGATAAAGACTGCTTTAAAAGATGCTGTTGGGAATGAGGAAGTGGCTGTGAATTTTGTTTCTGGTGCTGGAAGGGAGCATATGGCATTGATGAGCGCGCTCATGCAACTGGGGGTTGGATTCAGGCTGGTTGCTGTGACTAAAGATGGTGTGAAAGAGATTTAGTAATTTAAAGGTATTACTCTTACCCTATTTATTTCAACGACAGAAAATGATTTCGTGAAGTTTATATTCATTGTAAGAATCTTTTCTAGTATCTGTGTTGTATACCTTGGCGTCTGCGGATGTATTCTTAATAAGATTATCCCTTCACATCTCTCTTTTCTTTTAAATATCAGTTCACCAAAGTCCTTGTCATATGTAACAAGAATTCTCTTTTCTTTATTAGACAATGAGAGAACATCATCGTCGTTCATACCAACTTTTCTATCAATTACTGAGTGAATATCTATTCCATTTTTACGCAGATTTGTAACTGTTTCTAATGGAATGTTTTCATCAGCAAGAAATTTCATCATTATAATGGGTAGAGAGATTCTAATTTAAGTGCGCGTGCTGAATATTCTAATGCGGCACTGATGTCTTCCCTCTTCAGCTGCGGGTAATTTTTTAATATTTGTTCATATGTCCATCCCTGCGCCAATAACTCAAGGATAAAATCGATGCTTATTCGTGTTCCTTTAATGACTGGTTTACCTACCAAAATCTTCTGATTTGTTTCTATGCGTTCTCTCCAATCTTTTGCTATCATGCGTTTGTAGATGCTAAAAACCTATATAAAACTTCCTATGACTATTTATAGAAATGCGATATATCTATAGAAGCATTGAGTGCGATATCTAACTTTGTTAGTTGTTATGACAAAGGATGTGCAAAAGGGATCTAGTTACTTCTTTTTTTTGCGTTATAGAAAGATTTAAATATACTTTGGTATACTGTAATAAACGGTGATGAACATGGGAGCAACTACTATTAAAATATATGATGAAACTAAACACAAATTGGATCAGCTTAGAGAATATAAAAATGAGAGTTATGATGAAGTCATAAGGAAAATGGCGTATATTGTGAAGAAAATTAAAACGAAGCCTGAATTAAGCAAAGAAGCGGTAGTAGCAATTGAAAAAGCACGGCGAAGAATAAGATCTGGAGATTTTGTGACTGAAGCTGAAGCAAAAAAGAGGCTTGGGTTTTGATGTATGAAATCATCTTTGATCCAAAAGCTATTGAATTTTTGGAAAAAATAGAAAAGTCACTTGCGATGAGAATATGGAATAAAATACAGTCTACCAAAGAAAATCCTCATCATTTTTTCGAACGGTTAGAGGGGAGAACTGATTATAAATTACGCATAGGGGATTATCGGGCCATAGCTGATATTGATCATAATAGTAAGAAAATTGAGATAACTCTTATTGGTCACCGAAAGAATATCTACAAGAATCTTTCTTAGTTATTTTTTATATTCTTCTTTTATGGTGAACTTCTGGGCACATGCCTTTCCATAAAGATCTGCCAACTGTGTTGCAAGGTCAAGATCTTTTTGATCGTAGACATAGAGCCTATTTCTTTCTGTTTGCACCAGAATGGTAATATCATATTCCTTCATAATGCCTACATACGCATGGAGGGTCTCTGTTACTTTCGTCCCATCCTCTGCCGCATTCTTTGTCAGTGCAAGAATGAGATCGAATTTTTTCCGATTTGTCTTCTCTTTCTCTAACACTTCCTCGATTCCCACCTTTGTGTAGAAGAAGCCAGAGATTTTATAGCTTTTTGTTTTACCCATGAGAAAAGTTTATATTTCTTCTTCTTCTTTAGATTTGTATGGGTCTTTTTGATGAGATGCTAAAAGGGGAAGAAAGCTTATTCCTTGACACGATTGCACTAGATGTTGATTTCGTGCCGGGCATCATCAAGCACAGGGAGCAGGAGCAGCAGTATATTGCCACCTGCATCAAGCCTTTATTACAGAAGAGATCTGGAAAGAATCTGTTTATCACTGGAAGCCCGGGAATTGGGAAGACTGTGGCTGTGAGGCATGTCCTGCAGGAGTTGAAGAAGGAGACAGATGAGATTGAAACGATCTATGTGAACTGCTGGAAGAAGGAAACTCCGCATAAGATAGCACTGGAGATATGCGACCAACTAGACTTTAAGTTTGTGCATAACAAGGATACTACTGACTTGTTCAGAGAAATTGCCAAGATATTGAACAAGAGGGCTGCTGTGATTGTACTGGATGAGGCGGATAAGATTGCTGGGGATGAATTATATTACACGCTGATGGAGGATATCTACAAGAAGAGCCTGGTGTTCATAACAAATGCGAAAGAATGGGCTGGGAGACTTGACAACAGGATTAGAAGCAGGCTGATGCTTGACATGCTTGATTTCAAGAGGTACAACCTTGAAGAGGTTTTAGACATACTAAAAGAAAGGGTCAGGTATGCTTTCGTGCCTGGGGTATTCAGCGAAGAAGCGCTGTCTAGGATTGGCAAAAAGACATTCGATGCTGGAGACCTTAGAGTCGGGTTGTTTTTATTGAAAGAAAGCGGAGAGGCTGCAGAGAGCAGGTCTTCAAGAATGGTTTTGCTTGAACATGTTGAAATGGCCTTGAATAAACTGAAGGATTTCTCAATAAAGAAGACTGACAGCCTGAATCCTGATGAAAGAAGGGTGTTAGAGATGGTCAAT
Organism: Candidatus Woesearchaeota archaeon; assembly: GCA_964366285.1. Lineage (GTDB taxonomy): Archaea > Nanobdellota > Nanobdellia > SCGC-AAA011-G17 > UBA489 > CAYJXC01. Next base: position 3,014 of record CAYITV010000074.1, read on the forward strand.
AAGAATATTGGAAAGACAACCAAACAGATCTTTGACTTGTATGTAAAGGAAGAGAAGATAAGCTATTCGAGCTTTCAAAGGAAATTGAGACTGCTTGAGAAGGGTAAGTTTATCACTTTAAAGCATGAGAATGCAGGACAGCCAGGCAATATCATGATTGTTGAGAGGGGAAATATGAAATTGGATGAGTTTTAGTTGTTAATTGGGACTCTTGTTCTTGATTGATTACACTAACAGATTTATGATGCCTGCTCTTATTGTAGTAATTTATAATGATTCATAGAAAAGAATGCATGCCAAGTGTTTTATTGCATCATCTGATTAATTATGCTGCCTACTTGATTTACAATGTCTTTCCTATACTTGTAGGTACTTGCCCACTGCGCATAACCAAACCAACCTTTTACACTTCCTATCACTTGCTCTTTTGTTATTTTTCCAGAAGAGAAAATATTGAGTTTTTCTTGAATATTTCTTTGAAATTTTTCTTTTGAATTCGTCAAACTTCAGTACAGCCTTAAGTGTTCCCTTGTTTTTTCTGTTTGCATACGAATCTACAATGAAGATTGGTTCGAAGATTGGTTCTATGACATTCACAAGAGCGTGATGAACTACTTTGTCTCGAAAGGCTGATGCGTGAATGGTTCTTGTTTTTGGGTCTCGGATAATAAATCGTTTTAGTGGTTGTGGATTGTAAGAGAATGTTTCGAGCTCTCTTTTTAGGGTGAGCAGCTCTTTTTCAAGGTTTTCTTCAAACTTTTTAACGCACCTCTGCTTTGCTTTTCTTTTTCGTGCTTTTCTAAATGCTCTCTCAGGATTATCGAGCGAGCATAGCTTCCCATAGAGATTTCTGTATGTTTTCATCATTAGAATGTCTTTTTGGCAAACCTGGGTTATTCCGAACGCAGGATTCTCGTCTCCTTGAGATTTCGAGTTCTGCAGATTCCTGTTGCAGTTGAGGTTAACCCTATCGGTGTTGGCATTGAACCTCGCGACAGTTGTAGCACTTCCACCAAGTCTCACCATAACTTGAACATTCATTCAAGACTTCCCCAAGATCTTTCATTACTACTAGCTCTTGTTATTGTATTTCATGACATTTTTTTGGCTCAGTCGCCGTGCCATAGTGAAAGTACGTGTAGCCCGCAGTTTGCCTCAGTCATAGATTTCCAAAAGGGTTTGAAAATCTCCTGTCAACTTAGGACATTCGAGGTTTATGTTTTTGCTTTTAATCTCTTTCTATGGTTCAATATATTTATAGAAACAGTTGCTTCAAATTTTTGGCGCGCCTGCGGCGCGTACACGTACCCCAAACGCAGCGCCCGA
>CAYITV010000075.1:0-4242 GCA_964366285.1 Candidatus Woesearchaeota archaeon
AGTGAATAACTTCCCATCATGCACGTCCCACAATCCTATCCTTGCACCAGCATCAAGCCATCCATGTGCATATGTTATCGCAGCAAATGCATTTAATAGATCTCCTTTTTCATGAAAGTGTTTAGCATCATCAATGTACCTCTGCGCCATGTCCAGAAAATCAGCCCTTGTCCCGTCATTTATGTCAAGATTCTCAGGAGCCTCCTGTGCCTTCTTGATGGCAGTCTCAGTCAATTGTAAATACTTATCAAATCGTGTTTGTAACTCCTCTTCCATAGATATTCCAAATCCCCCACAATTTATAAATCTTGCCAATTCTAGCGTTATAATCATAGCATACAATGAAAACAATAATACTCGATACAAGCTTCATACTGCATGCAATCCAGAACAAGATCGACATATTATCAAGTCTGAAGCAGCTTCTCGACTTCAACTTCACCCTTGCTATCATCGATAAAACACTTGAAGAATTAAAAGGCAAAAAATTAGGCAATCTTGCCATATTATACATAACCGCCCATAACGTAACCATCATCAAGACCAATAAAGACAAGAACGTCGACAACCTCATTCTGGATAATCTAAGTCCAGATACAATAGTAGCCACTCAGGATATGAGACTAAAAGAAAAACTTAAAAAGAGGAAAATTGGCATTATCACTATCCGCCAAAAGCGATATCTCGCTCTGGTGTAAGGGAATTTCACAATGTTTTATGAAATAGAAGTCAAGGGTCACGTACGGGTTCCTCCAAACCTCTTCAGGGATGATATAAGGGAAGCCATAACAAAGGAGCTGAACAAGAAATACGAAGGCACCATCTCGAAGAACCTTGGAGTCATAATCGGCATCACAGATATAATAAGGATAGGCGAGGGCATAATAATCCCCGGCGACGGTGCAGCATATTACGACACCCAGTTCAAGCTGCTCGCATTCCGCCCCGAGCTCCAGGAAGTAGTTTCTGGAAGAGTGATGGAAATAAGCGATTTTGGAGCATTCGTCAACATCGGCCCATTAGATGGGATGGTCCATATCTCCCAGGCAATGGATGACTATGTTAGCTTTTCAAAGTCAAACACATTGACAGGAAAGGAATCAAAGCGCTCGTTGAAAGTCGGCGACATCTGCAAGGCCCGCATAATTGCAGTCTCATATAAGGATGTTGCAAATCCTAAGATCGGATTGACCATGCGCCAGCAAGGCTTGGGCAAGGACGAATGGCTGGAAGAGGACAAGAAGAAGAGGGAAAAGGAATCAAAGAAGACAGACAAGGAAGACAAGAAGGAAGGAAAGTAAGATGAAGAAGGTCTGCAAAAAATGCAAGTTATTCGTCGACGGTCCAGTCTGTCCAATATGCAAGGGCAACCAGTTCTCAGAGAACTGGAAGGGCCGCATCTACATCTCAGATCCTGCAAGATCAGAAATAGCGCAGAAGATGGGGATAAATGTCAAGGGAGAATATGCAATCAAGGTGAAATAACATGCCGTCAATTTCAATAATCAAGGAGCAGGAATTTCCACTGTTGCACAGGAAAAATATCATGTTGAACATAGAATTTCCAAAAAAACCAACGCCTTCAGAAAAAGACATCAAGAAGGAAGCTGCCTCATTCCTGAAAACAGAGGAAAACAGAGTAGCAATAAAGAATATTAATCAGCAGTTCGGCAGCAATAATGCTGTAGTTACAGTTTATCTTTACAAGGATGAAAAGTCATTAAAAGCTATTGAAGAGATAAAGAAGAAAAAGAAGAAAGCGGAGCAGCAGAATGTCCAAGAAGCCCAAGCCAAAAAATAAGGCTCCATCAAAAAGGTGGACGAAGTACAAGCTAAGCGGCGGCAAGCTGGAAAAGGCCCCTTCGTGCCCAAAGTGTGGGGAAGGCACGTTCCTTGCCCAGCACAAGGACCGCTTGTATTGTGGCTTGTGCCATTATGTTGAGATGAAGAAACGTGCGTGATAGAAAAGCAAAAGTAATATAAATGATTAGTTATTGCATACAACACAAGAGGTGACAAGAAATTACAGATTCAGCATTTGATCCAAAAGAGGAAGATGTTCTATTAAGGTTGACTATGCCCAAGAGGGAGTTGCGTCCATCTACAGTTATGAAGATGCAGCAGGCAAAGCAGAGGGAACAGCAGGAAAAACAGTCTGTCTTGACTCAGCAGCAACCAGATCCTCAGTCCGTTCAAATGCAGCAGCCAGCACAAGTCCAAGAACCAATTCCCCAAATCGAAGAACCAGCTGTCATTGAGCAACCGCCACAGCAAGTTCAACAGTCTATGCCTGAACCAATAATCCAGCAATCAACACCGGAGCCAGAGATAATCCAGCAGCCAGAGCCTGTTCAAGAGGTTATCAACCCGGAGCCAATCATCGAGCAACCAAGGCAAATAGAGCAGCAGCCACAAAAGCAGGATTACAGCTTCAACCCCCAGCAGTTAAGCCCAGAAAGGGACATGCCAACTGCCAACATATTGCACAAGAATATCGATATGGTGAGAATCGAAGATCTGACACGTCATATTATGTATCGGGAGCCGCAAAAAAGCAAGTTTGGAAGGAATAACGGTCATTCACGAATTTAAAGGAGGAAAAAGATGAGATTATCGTCGCTTTGGCACTTTTTGGCTGTCTTTGTTGGAATAGTTGGATTTGCAGCAGCCATAACTGGATGGATAATAAAAGACAAGGTATTGTTTGGCTTGGCAGGCAGTTATATGGCAGACAAGGCAACAATGGTCATCCTAATGGCAATCTGGATGGCGTTGGTAGCAGTGATCCATATAGCAAAAGAAGACAAAGAAGATTAACAGCCCACTCAAATTTATCTTTTATCTATGCTATATCTTCCAGCACCAAGCAAAAAGATGCTTATGCTAGCTAACAAAAGCCCAGCGTCCCTTATCATTATGTCGCTAAATCCAAAAGATGCAATAATCACCAAAAGCTGCAAGCCTGCAAAAATAGCAGCAATTCTGGCGTGATATCCGATGATTGTCATGGCACCAACAATTACCTCAATGATTCCAAGAATGTAGACAAATAAGTTATTGCTCATAGGCAAGATTGGCATCATCCACCCAGGGATCCAGCCAACCCATATCAAGGGCAATACAAGCTTGTAAATCCCAAAGGAAAAAAATACCCCTCCAACGCCAAGTCTCAGCAGCAATAATCCAAGAGATTCTTTGTCAAGCTTCATTATGATCTCCCAAAAAACTTCTCTCGAATGAACATGGCAATGCTAACCAGAATAATTATCCCGCCGCCAATCCAAAAATACATGAGATAATCCTGCACAGAAGCGAATGGAACTCCGAATAGAATAACTCCAAGGTTAAACAGAATCAACTTCCCGGATATGCACTTCTTTGCCGTATAAAAAAACAGTGAAACAAGAAACAAGAAAAGTGCCAGCGTCCAAAAAGGCAGAGCCACCTTCTGGAAGAAAATAAGAGGCATGCCGACGATTGTAATGCCCAATAAGGCTAACAATCCAACGATCCACATGCATACGGTATGGCAGACCTGATAACTTCCAAGAAATGCAGCAATTCCAGATATGCTTCCGAATCGTGATACCAGCTTCTCTTTTAGTGTTGCCATGCTCAATGGTTCTTCGCAAAATCAGTTATCAATTCTAGTTGTTGTTGAATCACGCTGTCATCATCTCCATAAGTAATTAAAATCTTGTCCAGGTCATGGAATATATAATCTCCAAACTCATGGTTCTCTTCGCCGTTCACATACATCCTAAGGTGATGTTTTTCATCATTGCAATATTGCTCCCTGTTATCCAATGTAATGCAATTTTTAGTTAGATTCATGCCTACGCTCTGGAAAAATAGCCAAAGCGGCACATTCTTTGCGTGCATATGCAACACATCCCCGGTTTTCTCAGGTGCCTGGCCGCCAGAATCAACGTGCATGAAGCTGCTTACTGACTTTCCCTGTACCATCCTCTCCATGTGTGCCATGTTAGATAAGTCAATAGGCTCGTTGTTTATGTATATCCTCCAGTCAGCGTGTACGTGGTCAGAGTCCAATATGCCCATGCCATCCTTCCCGGCCATCGTGCATTCCATCTGACCGCCGCTGATGCACATGTCAACAGGCATCCCGCACACATCGCATTTCCCGTCATTGTTCCTGTCCATCAACTCATGCGCAAGTTCATTGTCAAAAGAAGTAAAGGCAAGATGGCCAGATTCTGCATCATCAGATCGGAAGAGCGT
>CAYITV010000076.1:0-4239 GCA_964366285.1 Candidatus Woesearchaeota archaeon
GTCATTAGTATAGCTTACCTGCTTGAATGCATACGCAGCATTATCCTTTTCTTCCATCATCATTCTCAATGTTTCATGATCCTCATTTGCAATCACCTCATCAGCATCAATCACCAAGATCCAGTCGCAGGTTGCTTTGCTCAATGAAAAGTTTCTTGCCTTGCTGAAGTCATCTTCCCATGGAAGGTCATAGACCTTATCTATATATTGTCTCGCAATCTCTTTTGTCCTGTCCGTGCTTCCTGTGTCAACAATTATGATCTCGTCAGCAATCTCTTTTACAGAATCCAACGCGCGTGCTAGGCAGTGCTCTTCATTCAACACAATCATGCAAACGCTTAAGCTCATGCTATAGTCTAAACCAGCAATCTTAATAAAATCTTCGCCGAAATCATAGGTTATTTAAACCAAAGGAGCCGGTCCTTGCTATGCTGAATCTAGTCATTATCATTCTCGTATTACTGATAGCCATATTTCTCTACCTGTATATAATTGCTAAAAGGGAGCTTAACATGATTCAAAAGGTCTATGATGAGCTCTTGCACGAGCATCGCAGCTCGACAATCAAGCACGGCATGTCATTTGAGCAGCTGTTCCCATTCATGAACAATTACCCCTACAATCCAAGGAACTTCAGGTTTATTGGCACCCCTATAGACGGGTTAAGTTTCGAGGATGATAAGATAGTTTTCATAGAATTCAAGACAGGCAAGTCAGCCTTGTCTAATCTACAGCAGAGGATTAAGGATTTGATTAATAAGAAGAAGGTTGAATGGAAGGAGATTAGAGAATCTTAGCACACTATATATAGTCTAAAGTAAAACAGGTAATTGGGACTTTTGTTCATGTTAGTGTGCCTGCAGGCACTGAGCTTCTTGTTCTCGCTCCTTGAAAAACCTCTCGAAGTCAATCCACGTCTTTTTCTTGAAAGATTTCTTGGCTAATAAAATGACTGCACTTGGCTCATGCTCTGACACATATTCATATTCTGGCAATAGTTTCACTAATCCCAAACCAAATGTTTTAACTTCTTCATGCTTTGGCGCATAAGAGAATCCTAATCGTTCTTCAGATGCACCAGCGCTCATATATCCTTTAACCTCAATGAAATCAGGATCTCCTCTTGTGATAAGATCTGCATATCCTTTTACATCGCACATATTCTTATTCTTCACTAAGGTTAATCGAATAACAGTTCGTCCTTCCTTCTCTCTTAAGTAATCCAAACTATTTAGCAGGCGTTCCCAATAATCTAAAAATAATGGCTTGTCAATCTCTTTCAATAATTCTTTGTTTGGTGCATCCACACTGATATACAATTGAGTAACTGGTGCGAGATTCTTTATCGCTTCAGGGTATTGCGCATTTGTTACTAAAAATGTGCTTATTTTTCTTTTATGGAATTCTGCAATCATTTCGTTGATTTTTGGATAGGTGATTGGCTCTCCAGTCAAAGAAAGTGCAGCATGTTCAACATCTTTCAAAGCCTGATCAACAAAGATTTTGTTCGCTTTTTGGCTGCCCTTGAACCCATACAGCAGTTTCTTGTGTGCTTCAACGCTTTCATCGATGAGTTCAATCGGATCATCAATTCCGCCATGCCATTCCTTGCTTACAGGTGCCTTGTAGTCTCTCCAGCAGAACTCGCATCTGTTGGCGCAGGACATGCTTGTAGTCATCTGCATGCATTGATGGCTCTTGATCCCATAGAACTTGAACTTGTAGCATCCACCTTCTCCCTTGATCATGCTCTTAGTCCATCCGCATGTTTTTACAGCAGAATGTTGATGCTTTCCAACTATTCGATAGCCTTGTTTCTCTAACTCCTTTTTGGCAATTTCGGGTAGCATGGGAACAAAAGGATGAAAACAAGCATTAAATATGTTTCTAATAATCATTTCCTTTCTTCTTGTTAATCTTGACTTCTAATAGTTCTTTAGGGAAATAACTAATCTTGTACTCATCGAAGACAATTAATGATTCATAAATCTTGATTATGTCTGAAAACTTTTCTTTTAACTCCAATAAAACATCTTTGAATTCTTCAGTGTCTTTGACATGAATATCCAGCATGAAATTATAACATCCAATCGTGTGTGCGATATAGTAAATCTTTTGGTGGTTTTCACAAAAAGTAATAAACCTCTTGCGTTGCTGTTCATCAGCCTTTTGAAACTGAAGAAGCAGAAGATGCCATTGGTAACCAAGTTTATTGATGTTGATCTTTGGCTTAAATCCCTCTATAAGCCTCTTCTTTACCATATTCTTCAAACGATATGTGACAACATGAATTGGCAATTTAGCTTTTTTTGCAATATCGACAACAGAAAATCTTGCTTGTTGTGACAAAACCTCAAGGATAGCAATATCATTTTTGTCTAATTCCAATGGTAAATCCTTTTCTGTTTGTTTCACATTATTAACATCTTTTTTTCCTGCCAGAAATTTGTAACTTATGTGCTCTGCACTCACAAGGGTTGTAAAATTATATTCATGCATATGTTCTCCGCATAAAGAAATAATCTCATTCAAAAATCTATCAAAGTTAGATATGGAATCTGCAAATATGAGCGCAACAGCATCCCATCTTCCCATGCCACTGACCAGCCATCCAACATATTCAAGATTCTTAATCTGATTCAGGAGATTCTTTTCTTGTTCCTTATTTATCTTTTCAAATTGTAAAAATACATAATATGAATACAAACCAAGTTTTCCAGCATTCAAGATTGTATAAAAGTTTGAGATTATGCCTTTTTCACACAGTTTTTGAATTCTGTAATTGGCAACCTGTTTGCTGACACCAACATGTTTTGCTATAGCAGAATCACTGCTTCTGGCATTATCGTCCAATGCAGCGAGTATTTTCCTGTCCTTCTCATCCAAAATAGGAGCTATTTTAGGCATATTTTTCCATTATCATAATTAATATATAAACTTTATCATTTTGTCAAAAAAATGAATAAATAGTTTTAAAGATATAACAAACAATAACAACTAAAGGGTAACTACCATGAGCTTGGAAAAAATACTATGGAACAGTATAGAATATACTACTGATTTTTATAATCAATCCTATGAAAAATATCCAGCAGCTACTAAATTCATCAGCACAGCAGTTGGCACTGTAGGCGGCGACTTCATTGCCAAAAGGATATCTGAAGGAGAGGATATCACATTACGTGATGTCGCATTTACTGCAAGTGCAGCCTTATATCAAGCATGGCTCTATCCGAAGTTTCTTGATTTTACAGATAAGATTGTTGAAAAACCTGCAATGCAGAATACATTCAATAAATTAAAAATTTCAAAAGGATGGGCAAAATCAATAGTTCTCGGAGGCATGTTTTTTGTGCCAAATATGTTTTACTGGGGACTGCTTACCTATAAAAATCAAAATCCAATAACAGTTAAAGGTGCAAATAACGCAGCAAAATCTATTGCCATAGGAAGTATACCTTATCTGGGAATAGATTATATTGTTGCAAATAAGGTGTCAAAAAAATATTGCCTTCCTATCTGGGCAGGTGCTGAACTTGCATATAATACATTTCTTGCTGCAGTCGCTTATCTCGCATGATATATGCCAAAGATAAAAGTGCTCCCGTCGGGATTCGAACCCGAGTTATCGGATGTTTTCAGCCTAAGCTTCGAAAATCCGATGTCCTCACGGCGAAGAACCCTTCAAGGCTTCATGACCGGACTAGACGACAGGAGCTTAGTAATCAAAGCGTTAAACACTACTTTTAAAGTTAACGAAAAAGAATAAGATAAAAAAAGCAGCATAACCAATTTTCGTAAATTTTGCGATTTCACTCTTCAAAGACCCGCAGAATGTATTTAAAGAAAGATGATAATTAATAGAGATGAACATAAATCTTGAAAAAGTTAGATACAGTAAGGTAGATAGAGAAAAAAACATAAAAATTCCGGCAGTTCTAACAACAGAATTAGCAGAAGATATTGGCATACATATTGGGGATGGATCTCTCTATTGGTCAAATCAAAGAAAGACAAGTACCGAATTTGATTGTTCTTTTCATGCAGAAGAAAAAAGTTATCGAGAATATGTTTTAAATCTTAAAAAGAGATTGTATAACATACCTCGTTTTAGAACGTACCAGTATGGAAACGAATTAAGATTAAGATTTTGTTCATTAGCTGTTGCAACTTTCTACCATGAGGTACTAAAATTTCCTATAGGAAAAAAGAGTGACATTGTTGGTATACCCAAGCTAA
>CAYITV010000077.1:0-4210 GCA_964366285.1 Candidatus Woesearchaeota archaeon
CAGATCTTTATCAGGCCGTCCATAAACATTCAATGAGCATGCTGTAAACCTTTCCTTGCCGATCTTCTCCAGCATCAGCACCATTTTCAGCAGATCAATTCTTTTATGGTGCAATAATTTCCCTAAAATTGAATCATCAAAATGCATGTCATTCAATTCCTTCTGCAGTTCAAACAGGTTATGCTCTGGTTTTCTGTATTGAAGCTGGGGATTATATGTGCTGTCATTAAACACCTTCCTCTTCTCCTCATCTAAATTTATAGGATTGACTAGGTTGACGCGTATCTTTTTGTTCAGAAGGTACAAGCGCCTGTCAAACTTGTCTAAATCAGCACCCATATGTTTGATTAATCATCCTTCTTTAAAAATATATTTATCTCACTATACTGCAGGGCGGAAGGCTTTTATAGAATAAATATCACATCATATAAAAAGCAGGTGTAATTATGGTCTTCGAATCCTTGATCAAGGCAAAAAATGCAGAAAAGCATCCCTTGTACGTCTTATTCCTTGGCATCGTTTACGGCACTATTGGTATTCTCTTCGATCTTTGGCTTTTTCATGGAAAAATTCCCAGTCTCTATATCTTCATGACTATTTTTGCTGCTATCCCATTGATGCACAAGCTCATTATCCTGGAGGAAAAGAAAGATCGCTTCGCATCAAAAGAAAAAACCCTGCTCCAAGAGCATAAAAAGGCCTTGATATGCTTCATAGCCCTCTTCCTTGGAATCCTTGCATCCTTCACCTTTTGGTACATAATCCTGCCGCAATCAGAGGTATCAACAATCTTCGCTCCTCAGATCAATGAAATACCTGTTCTTCAGGAAAGCATCGTTTCAGGTCGCGCAGTCTCTCCAGGATCATTTACCGCGATCTTTCTCAATAATGCCAAGGTTCTTCTCATAAGCGTTGTCTTTTCCTTCTTCTTTGGTGCTGGTGCCATCTTCATACTGACATGGAATGCTGCTTTAATATCAGTAGCTCTTGGCTCATTCCTTAAGGAAGCCCTCACTGGAGGAACCGGGCCTGTCTTTGTCATAGGCACCTTGTCATATGGGTTCTTTGGTTATATGAGCCATAGCATATTTGAAATAAGCTCTTACCTTATTGCTGGTCTTGCCGGCGGTATCATCTCTGTTGCAGTCATTAAGCATGATATCTTTACAAAAAGCTTCAAGCGAATTGTAGCAGACGCACTCTGGCTGGTCTTGCTTGCCTTAATCCTCCTGTTTCTTGGAGCATGGGTTGAAACAAGTATAAGCCCGGTTATTTTTGGCTGACCTTCTTCTCACTAAAAGGTGAATAGGTATATTTAAATATAAGGAATACGCTTCTACTAGCATTAAATCTGATGGGGGAGATACAATGCGGGTAAAGAACACGAAAATTGCTAGGCCTTTGACAATTTTATTTCTTTTGATAGTTTTGTTGCCGCTCGGAGTGATGGCGTTAGAAATTGAGATTGCTCCTGATACGCTTGAAGTTATCACAGAAAACAGTCAGGAAACAACTCCAGTCATGACTCAGGATTCAATTCCAATAGGTAACGCAGATATCAGTTCAATAGCAATAAATCATCAGCTTGCATATGAGGATATTCGCGCAGCCCAGCAAGACAGCGAAGTTATCAACATGCGTGTTCTCTCAATGCCAAAGATTCGTGAAGCATCATCTTCAATTAGAGACGAACAGGTATTGTTGAACATTCAGCAATATATCAGGCAAATGAAATCAAGTGATGAAGCAGGAAATGCCATGAATCAAGAGATGCGCAGGCTTCCATCAGCAGCGTTAAAGCAGACATCATGTCGTTCTGCACGAACAGAATACACTGCAGAAACAGCATTCGACTGCACAGAAGGCATAAAAAAACTTGACAACAAGGAAACCCCCCTATATGCCAGCAGGGGAAAGGATTATGCTGCAATTGAAGTGACATTCAAAATTCCCAAGCAGAATAACAAAGCGATATTGCGCATAGTGCAGGACATCCAGTTCCCGACTCAGCAGGATGTTGTAGTTTACTATCGTGATCAAAAAAACACAAACAACAACTGGAGAATGTTATGCTATGGCCTGAAATCTGGCGCAAACTATTGTGATGCAACCCCGGCAGTGCAAAGCAGGAAAGCAGAGTTCCGCATCGAGGGATACTCGCGTGAAGGTCCGGCAGTCTGGTCAGTAAACAGCATCTCCCTATTCCAATCTTCAACCAGCCAGCAGGATCTGTCTATGCCTCCAGCCGGTCCAGCACCGCCGTTAGGGCAGACACTGCCATGCAGCTTCCCAGATGGTTGCACAATACCATCAACAACGCAGCCGCCGCCAACAATCCTATCAAGCGATTATCCATTAAGCAAGATTCCAAAGACACCTACAACTACAACATCATCGCCGAGGCTGCCATTTCCTTCATTGCCGGGATCAGCAGAAGGCGCTGAAACTCCCTTGTTCGAAGAAAATCAGTCTCCCTCCCCGATCACTGGTGCTGCAATTGCAAGGTTGCTCCGTGAAAACAGCGTTGGTCTGGGATTGCTGCTTTTGTTCATCGCAGCAGTGGGAACATTGGCATATCGCGCCTCTCATTCAAAAAGAACGACAAGAAAGTAAACCTAACTAACCATTTACTTTTAGTTAGTATTATGCTGTTCAAGCAGAATTTCTTCTATGTTTCACATACTCTATTATAACTGGCACAAATGAGACTATGATAATTAGTATTATAATCAATGTTAAATTGCTCTTCACAAAATCCAAGTTCCCAAAGAAATAGCCAGCAAACAAGAACAAAGCCACCCAAGAAATCCCGCCTATGATATTATAGCTCAAGAATGTTGGGTAATTCATCTTGCCTATTCCAGCCACAAAAGGTGCAAAAGTTCTTATTATCGGCACAAATCTTGCCAAAACAATGGTTTTTTTACCATGCTTTTCATAGAATAATCTTGTTCTTTCCATATAATCTTTCCTTATGAATCTGGAAAAGACCTTCTCTCCAAAATAGCTTCCCAAGAAATAGTTTACAGTATCTCCCAGTATAGCAGCTAAAGCTAGCAGTAAGAATATCACATAAACATTCAAAGATCCAACAGCAGCAAAAGTCCCTGACGCAAACAGCAAAGAATCCCCTGGAAGAAAAGGCACAAAAACAAAGCCAGTTTCAATGAAAACAATCATAAAAATCAAAAGATATATCCACGCCCCGTAATTCTGTATAATCACGCTGAGATACTTGTCTATGTGCAATATCCAGTCTATCATTTTGATTATCATCTTCAGGCTCTTTTCTATAAAAAAGATAAGTGCGCCAGCCGAGATTTGAACTCGGGTCGATGCCTTGGCAAGGCACCATTCTAGCCAGGCTAAACTACTAGCGCATAGTCAGGAATGGCAGAATACACCTATATAAATATTATTAAACTTCTCGTAACACCTTTAAACAACAGAAATAACCTCAAGGAAGAGCGTTACAGTTGATTCCTCATTAAATCTTTATTATTCTCACAAAAAATATAGTAAACTTACTGCCATTAATAACCGCAATTATTTCTTGTTAAATGTTACTGGAATCCTTATTAAATCCCTGTTCATATACGAGTTCGCTTGGTTTCCTGTATTTCTCATATAATAAAGATAAACATTCTGCCCAGCAGTATTAAAGCTCCTGTCAGGTGCGTTGTGGTCTATAATCGAAGGATAAGCCTCTTGCTTAACAATCTCTCCGCCAAGATTGTAGTAATTATCGCATGGTTTGAATGTTGAAACTGCTTTTTTGATTAGGTTTGGTTTATCCCAATTTATCAAATCATCTGAAAGTGAGAACCAAAAGCCGCAGGTTGTCGGATTGTTTTCATATGGAAAAACGCCAAATCCAAGCAGCATATATCTTTTCAGATAGGTGTTATAGGTCAGGCTGCCGTGCAAGTCTTGTATACTTCCTTTGCTTATGAATGTGCACAGTCTTTGTTGTTGTGGTGCAGGTTCATCAGGATAAGGATTTATTAAGGGTATTGTAAAGCCTTGTCCATCCCAGAGCTTCCAGCTGTTTGGATTGTCAAGATCATCTGTCCTCATTATGCATGTTCCGTCCTTGTTAGTGTCTGTCGGAGATGTTATCGCAAAAATTATAGAGTAATAGTATCCATCATCATTTTTTATTATGTTGCTTGGCTCAAAAAATCCGTATGCTCCAGAAGGATTTTGAGAA
>CAYITV010000078.1:0-4202 GCA_964366285.1 Candidatus Woesearchaeota archaeon
GAAGAACTTATTCATTCCCTTGCCTTTGAGCTGGAAGATGTCTCCTTTCTGTCCGATGTCTGTTCCTAATCCTCTGTCAAAGCGAGTGTTATGGAGGAAAATAGCTCCTCTTCCGCCGACAAAGTTTTCGCAATTTGGCACAGAGATATCATAGGCATAGCCATTTGTTGAAGGGCATCGCTCTATCTTTCTGACGCGCAAGTACTTAAATGGCGCCTTAGCCAATTTGATGAGATTTGTGTCATTGCGTTTTTCTGCAAGATTTATGGCAATGTTCTTGCTCACACGCAACCTTCTCCGGTACTTTAGTTCTCTCAGATACTCTTGAGGAAATGGCATGAGTTCTTCGATGGGACCTTTTGTGTGTCCGCGTTCAGGAATGGTTTCAATAAATAGCAGCTGCTGCGCAGCAAATGGATTCCTTATGACAGCCTTTGTGCTGAGCGACTCCGGCAGCATTTGCTTTGTTGCTGCTATCTCATGAGCCTTTGCTAGCTCTTCCTGGTAATTTGCATTAATGCCGAGGAAAAGGCAGAGTGCGATTATATCATTGGTCAGCTCTGGGTTCGCTGATGTGGAGGAAAGCGTTATCTCTGGCATCCTTCCTGGATTTTCTGTTATACAGAATGAACCATCTCCATGAAGATAGGTGTGGAGGAATTGAACTTTTAGACGAGTAGGAAGTGCGAACAACAAGGAGGGCACTCTCTTTTCTTTAGCTATACGCCCAGCTTTGAAGATGTGTGTAAAAAGAATGGAGAGCAATTTGCTCTTCGCTTCAAGCTGTGTCGCTGTTCCCTTCACATATTCTTTGATGCTGATGCCAAAGAGTTTCTCCATGAACACTGCTACTTCGTCTATGAACTCAGTTTCGTGTGTGCCGAAAGAGAAGATGAGGCCATATTTTCTTGCAGTGCCTTCACTTGCATACCAACCTAAGAGCCTGCACAGATTCTCATTGATGGGAATAACGATGGGAAGTTCTTTTGTGCTAGAATATGTTCCAATCTTACATTTGGAGAGATCCTCACCATCAAGAACAGTGGGATGCTTTTGAATAACCCACAGAGGCAGTGTCCTATGTCTTCTCCAATTTTTGAAAACGGCCCTAATTTCTGGTGCTTTCTCTCCAAGCTTAACAAAGATTGTATCATTTAAGTGTCTTAAATAGATATTTTTCTCCAGATTTGGAAGTGCTAAAAATTCATGTAAGATATTGAGCCTTAGATTATTTCTTTCTATCGAAGGAAGTGTTTTGGGTGCAACAAGGAAATCATCTTCTCTTAAATCGCTTACTTTTATGGGAGTAACTTTGTTATCTTTCACAGTAAAAACAGAATGCGAGCCAGTTACTTTGATTTTCTTTCCAGTTTCAAGAGAGATCTCGTAGACTGACTCTACTGGATGTCGCGAAACTTCATGGATAGGATGAAAAGCCACATTGTATTCTTTGTCGAAAGAGACTGTTTTGATAGTTCCATTAAGGGGAAGGTATTCCACTTCGCCATCTCGTTGGATGTTGGTTGGGTTCTTTTTAAGAAATGTGTCAACAAAATCTCCAATCTTCACGATTGAGATATTGTCATTCTCACAAATGACAAGAGGCTCTGCGGCATCAACGCTATAAGTCATAGGAGCGCCGGTTCTGCGTCTTTTCTCCTGGTCGTCATCGAATTCCCGCCATTCCTGGCCGAAATCAATCATACGCTCTTCAATGACTAGACCGCAATCACGGCAGGTGACTTCGCCCTTGTCCTTATTAACAGAAAGATTGATGCTCTCGCATTCAGGGCATTTCTTAATATATGTCACCATAGCGCACGTCCCCCAATTTCTTTGCCTGCAGGATTTATATGCTCCATAATAATAATCTTTAAATATAACTACTTAGAGGCCATATATAAAGCTTTCTTTTTTATTGGCTTTGTGTTTTAATTGGCATTTTATGCACTTTAAACAAGTTTTTACATTCTGGTTTTGATGATGTTTTTTCCGGTTTTTGTTGATTTTTTTGCCTTTATTCCGTTGTTTTTGCATGATATTTTGGATTTTCCATGAGAATTTCCTGATTTTCCAAGCGAGAGGTTAATAAGAAGCAATTGACATCGAGGTTATGGAACCGCAAACACGCTTCGACCAATTTTACCGCGTGCATGGACCTGATCTGTATCATTATGTTTATAGACATGCCAAATCATATAACGATGCGGATGATATCTTCCAGGAATTATGCTGGAGAGTGCATACGGCCCTGGAAAAAGGTCACAATATTTCCTCCCTGCGCAAATGGGCATACGGCGTTGCACGCAATGAGATTCTCAAATGGATGCAGAAGAAGGAAAATAGCCTTGTTTGTTATCACAATGATGGTTTAGAGAGGATTGTTGATGATGCTGACGAGACTGATGCACAAGAAGAGAATGAGCATACCTTACACTCGCTGTGGAGCAAGATCGCTTCGCTTCATCAGCCATATCAGATAGTTTTAACATTACGTTATGGGCAAGGCCTTGACAACAAGCAGATTGCAAAGGAATTAAGAATCTCAAAAGAGAATGTCAAAGTCAACATATGCCGCGGCTTAAAGTCATTAAGAAAAAGATTACCGGTTACTTAACCAAAACTGCATTAATCATGCCATCCTGTGCAGGCCTGGATGTGATGCGGGCATTGCCTTTTGGGGTCTTTATGATGCTGCCCTTGGTCATTATATTTCTCCTGACAAAATGCCTGTTCGCTGGATTTGCAACTATGGTCTCTATCTTCAGCTTTTCGTATTTCTTCTGGTCTGGAAGATAAACATTGGCAATCTCCTCCCTTAAGAGGGCTACTTTAATGTTGCTGCCCATTGTACGCCTGATATGGACTGCGCGTTTTCCTGGGCGGGTGTGTGTTGGCTCGCTGCCTGAATCGCGAAGCCGCTTCTTTCTCCAATCCCTATAACGGCCACCTGATGGTTTTCTCTTCGGACGCAGTTGCGAAATTGCCATATTGTTGGTTTGGAAAAATGGCTTTAAAAAACTTCTGTTTGTGTTTGGCTGGAATAATACGCGGTTGAAAATTGAAACATAAGGTTTAAATAGGGTCTGTCTTTGATGCTTGTATGTTTAATCTTTTTATGGGGGGATAATTCATGGCCAATGATTCTGATAGACCTTTAGATGCGCTTAATAATTCCAGAAACAAGAGGGTAATAGTCAACCTGAAGAACGGGAAGCAATATGTCGGGACATTGAAGGCCTTTGACATACACATCAACACAGTACTGGACAATGCAGAGGAAAGGGAGAACAACCAGCTAGTTAGAAAGATAGGCACAATCTTTATCCGCGGGGATGCGATTGTCCTGATATCTACAGAGTAAAGGGATTTCTATGGCAAGCAAGGGAACTGCAGCAAAAGGCAAGAAGATGCACAAGGGAAGGCTGCACATCAGATGCAGGCGGTGCGGAAGCCCTTCTTATCACAAGATTGACAAGAAATGCAGCAGATGCGGATATGGAAGAAGCAAACGAATAAGGCAGTATCGCTGGATGAAGAAAAAAAGAGGCAAGCGTAATTACAAGGTAAAGTAAACAACTGATTCTTGGTATCTGCATGAAAGATAATCCATCACGTAGGTTTAACGTCCATGCAATTTTTCACCAGAGAGTGCACCTGATCAAGGTTTCGATAGTTCCATTATTGATATTGGTTGGCGGTCTGTATTTGTTCATATTCTCTGAGAAGGCGCATTCATCTCTTTTGGAATTCTTCAGCAGGGACCTTGGTTTTATATTGAGCATTGTCGGGATGATATCCTTGATTTCTGTCTTGGCAATTGATGCTATAAAGACATTCCAAAGATGGAAGATTGTTGAGAAACAGATGCATTTTGTGAATACGCAGACGTATCCATTTTTGAATCTGCTAATCTTTATTGTCATAAGCTTGGTGATGTTCTTTAGGGTGTATTTCTCTGGCGAGAGGGCGCTGAAGCAATTATTTTACATAGTTGATGCAGGATTTTTCTTATTTGCTATTTGGTCCATATATGTGATAGTCAAGGATAAAATTAATGGCAGAAAGGGATGGAACGGCTTAAATAGCTGGAATTTCTTTTTTATCTGAAGGTCTGAAGGCGGGGGTGCCGGAGCGGCCAAACGGGACAGAGGGAAACCGTCCATGCTTAGGACCTGTTGGCTTAGTGCCTCCCAAGGTTC
>CAYITV010000079.1:0-4170 GCA_964366285.1 Candidatus Woesearchaeota archaeon
ATCTGGCCAACAATCGCCTTTTATCGTGATGAGATTGAGAGGCTTATGAAAAAGTAAATATCGTCCTAAAGGACACGCCTGACTCTACCTGCGCGTATGTCTGACAGACCTTGAAGAAGCCCCTGATCAAATATTTTAGCCTCTTCTTTTGTTAGGACAATTTGTTTACCTGTAAAGACATCTTCAAAAATATGGCCATATTTTTGTCTGAATTCTTCCGCACTCATTCTTCTTAGTTTATCCGATACTATTCCTTGCATCTTTTCTTCGTATGGGATTATTATTGTTTCTGCTTTCATCTTTCTTACTCAATGGGGTGATCTTTATATACTTTATGCTCTAAATTCCGCAATTTTTCCGGATTACTTTTTATGCACGCAACTCAATATTTCTCTTTTGCTGCATTGCCTTTAATAAATCACGACCAGGCTGAGATTTTTTATGAATCTTAATCATACCATTTTTCGATGTGAATGCTGAAAGGATTAACCTGTCATCGACGTAGATACCAAGATTCTGTCCAGGCTCCGCATAGACCATGACATGCTTCTTGTCCTCGTCGATCTTGAACTCGATGCTTTTTCTTTCCTGTTCGAATTCCCTGATTTCGATTGAGACGCCAAGATCCTGCTCGATACGCTCGATGTTCTTTCCGCCTTGACCGATAATTCTTGCAATATCTTCTTCGTCCACATAAACTACAACCCTGTTTTCTGAGACGAATTCTGCCTTTACCTGGGATGTGATCTTCCTGAAGTAATTTTCCACAGTCTTTTCTGCAAGATGCTGGACTGAGCGTTTCTGCTGTGTTTTTTCTACAGGAATAACAACAGTCTGCTCGCCATAGCTGTAAATTTCATACATCAGCTTCTTTGCAACGAAATCGTGAACTTCGACAATTGGCCTGGCTAAATCAGATTCTGTCATGCCGGATGGGACTCTGACTGCCATATTCAATGTTAAGACTGTCTTTATGTTTCCTGATTCTATGAAAAGAATAGTATCAACGACAGAAGGAATCATGCCTACATCCATTCTTGAAATGAATCGATGGACTGCATCTATAGGCTCTGATGCGTGCAAGACTCCAAGCATGTTGGAACCTGCCAGTCTAAGATCTGTGTAAAGCTCGAAGTCTGGGGTATCTCTCATCTCATCAAAGATGATGTTGTCTGGGCGAGAGAGAAAGAGAATGTCATGTATCTCTTCTCCTGAGCTGAAGTTCTTTGAATATTGAGTGATCCTGTCTGCCACCTGGAGATCACGAGGGCTTTCAACTGTCTTGACTATCTTGTTCTGCTTGAGATAGTATTCTGCCACGGCCTGGCCGAATGTAGATTTACCCGAGCCAGTCTCACCGCAAATGATAATCCCACGGGCTTTTTCCTTGATTCTTTTTTCTATCTCTTCAGGGATGTGATAGTTATCCAAAGAGAGTTTTTTCATTGGACGGACAACTGTTATTTCCCAGCCGTCTGATACTGGAGGTTTTACTATGACAATACGGAAATCCTTGTACTGGACAACTGTTGATCCACGGCGAGAAATTTCAATGAAGCTTTCAGGATCAATGCGGGTCTTTTCTACAATCTCCTTGGCAATTTCCTGAACTTCTTCTGATGCAAGTTCTTTATCTGAAATTTGAACCAGATCCCATTTTCCTGGTGCACCACGCTTTCCATAGACATGGCATTTTTCCTTGATATGAATGGACATCGTGTGATGATCGAAATATTTTTCTATTGACAACTTTCCTTCATACTTTGTTGATTTGATGTATCTTACTTCCAATCCGAATGCTTTGCCTGATTCTGCCTGGACTAAATCTGCTGTGATTAGGATAGCTTTGTTTTGATAGGCTAATTCCCTGATATAAGCATCAATCTCTCCTGATTTGGCGAATTTAATCTGTTTTTCTGTTGGACGGTCGCCGACGAATTCCATTGAGACTGTTTTTGAACAGAGCTTTCTGATTTCCTGGATTTCTTCCAATCCCAAGAATCCTATTTCCTGGCCGCGATTTGCCTGGTTTTCCAGCTCTGCAACGACAGCATGAGGGATTAGGATAACTCCTTCGATTTCCTTGCTTTTGATGAATTTTGAGATTAATTTTTCAATCAATACAGTGGTATCTACCACATATCTTTCTTGTTTTTCTTTCATTTTAGATAAATTTATATATACTCCTTATTTGTAGTCTATTAAGTGCTAGATAATGAGAATAAGCATTACTTGTTGTCTAGCACATTGATTCTAGGGTTTTTAAATGTGTTGTTTCTTGATTTTTTTATCCCTGCGTGATTGCTGCTAAGACAATTACTCCAACTATTGTTAAGATGATTCCGAATAACTGATGCTTTTTTACTTTCTCTTTATTAATTACTAATCCTAACAAGACACCACCTGCGATATAGCTTTCACTGATGGCAGTGGCAATGGAAATGGGAATTAAGGTCATGGCATAAGCATAGAAAATCCATGCAAGATTGTCGAAAATGCATACTGCAAGAATGGCTTTGGTATGTTTTCTAATGTCTTGAACTAATGTTTCTACTTTTCCTTGCATTATGATATACAGCAAACAGACTATTGTTAGAATTACGTTGACAAACCACAGAGTCATCAAAGGAGAAATTTCTTGGCTGGACACGCCTGTAAGGAAGTTCGTGAGAGCCATGCCTACTGAACCGATGCCGGCCAGAATGACCCCCTTTTCTAAAATTCGTTTGTGATAATGTAAGTGTTTGATGTGGATAGTAATGGCAAGAACAATACCCATGAAAATCATGCTAATAAAAAATATTTGTGCAAGAGAGAGCGCTTCGTTGAGGAAATAAACACTTAAACCTACGGTAATGGGAAGTTCGATACCAAAGATTGGCTCCACTATAGCAAATTTTCCCTCTTTTAACGCTTCGAAGTTAAAAAGTGCGGCAAATACTGTTACTACACCAGCTAGTGTGAGGAGTAATATTTTTCTTTCTTCTGTCATGACTTGAGGAAGATCGTTGCTGATGAATGGATACAAAGCAATCATTCCAAAGAGCGAGACAAAGAATAATGCTTTCCAAATGCCGAGCATGCGTGATGTTCTTTGGATAAAGAAGTCACCTATTGTCCAACAAATTAATGCTCCCAATGCGAAGAGAATCCCTAACATACAACCATTATTTTTTATTTCTTTAAAAAGCTGCTGTTAGTACTTCCTAAGAAATACCAAGAACCCAGTATGCAGAATCCCTGTGTTCTTTGGGCGTGACTTTTGCTCGTCTATGACCCATTCCCGCTCTATTGTCTCTGAAACTTTTTGCACGTAAAAATTCTTTTTAACTGCTTCGATGCATACCCTTTGGACTTGTGTGACGTGGGGGAGATAGGCAACACAGAAACCTCCTGATTTCAAGGATGCGTACGCGTGATCAAGCATCAGCCATGGCTCCTTGAGATCTATAGTAATCAAATCAAGATTCTTTTCCTCTATGCCTTCAAATGCATCCTTATTTTTTATGATGAGTTTAATGTCAAGCCTTTCTGCATTCTTTCTTGCTATGCTGTAGAACTCTTCATTCTTTTCATAACTCGTAACATTGGATGATATGTTTGCAAGATGACAAGCCAACATGCCAGAGCCAGTACCAATATCAACAACCTTTGAATCTTTGCTGATGCCTGTTGATGCGATGATATTACCAATATCTTTTTTTGAAATAACTGCAGGGCCGCGTTCCATCGCTTCTGCCTGGTCAGAGAACACTGCATCGAATACTATAAACTCCTTGTTCAAATGTGATTTGACAATGCCCCCTGTTAAAATGTCACTTTCTTTTATCTTTCCAAGTGATGTATGGAGATCTCCGGAAGTCCAGTAAAGTACATTTCCTTTTTGGTCGATTATGACTTTTTTTATCATTTTGAATAGATGCGGGGGCAAGGATTTGAACCTTGGTAGGCACTAAGCCAACAGCTTTCACAGCGATGCCTTGAGGTTGGGCCTTTTGGTCTGCCCCGTTTGACCGCTCCGGCACCCCCGCGCGTCCATTTTCTCCTCTTTTCTCTGTTTTTAAATCATTTCCTCGCAGCGTTTTGTTATCAAAAGGTTTATAAATAATTGAGACAACATCTGTACATCATGAAAGAGAGGTGTGACGTTGTCTCCTAAAGAGTATTCTC
>CAYITV010000080.1:0-4147 GCA_964366285.1 Candidatus Woesearchaeota archaeon
TCAGACGTGTGCTCTTCCGATCTTTTCCAAAGTACATTGCACTTGTCACAAATACTCTCTTTGTTTTTAGAACAGTTGGCGTAGTTTTATTTGATGTATTCCCAGCATAACTACTGCCAGAACTTCCAACTGCATAAGCATTGCTTGGTTGTAGACTCACAGGAGCCCTCACTACTTCGCCGCTCCCGCCAAAAGAATCATATTGAAATATGCTGTAAACAAAAACCGCACCCACAATCAAAAGAAGAATAGTTGTCGCCTTTTTTTCATCCAATTTACAACACCTCACATTTTTTATTTGATAATTATGTTAAACCACTCAACAAGGATGTATATATATCTTTCTATTAAAAATCAGTATCTCAAAAGATAGTTCTCTTGTGACCTTTGTTCATGTCTGCATTCCATTCTGATGCATGATGCCCTGCTTCTATCATCTGAAGCATAAACAGAATAATCAAAACGATGGCGTATAAAACAGAAGTCCAATTAATCAGTCATTGCTTACCCTAGGTGCTAATACTACGCTAAAGCTCAACTTGTCCTTCACCAGGTAATCAACCCTTAAAGGATAGTCCTTGTTGAACTGCAATGAAACCCTTGGAGCCAATTTCCCGCCCTTTATTATCTTCTTCATGTATTCGATGCTATACTTAGCTTTCACTTCTGTTTTCGCTCCAGTTATCTTTGTCTCGCTATCCTCAGGTATCTCAGTCCTTGCATCATTCATGTTGCTCTCAGCCTCAACCACAAACTTTCCCTTCTGGGCAACTAAGGATATGCTTTCAGCAATAACGTCCATGTCATAGACAGCATCGTCCAAAGCAGCGCTGTTCATCTCAATCTTGACAGGAAAATTCAGTTCAGGTATCTTCTGCTCCTTCTCCTCTATGTCAATCAATGCCAGGTTAAACGTTCTCGTGCTGTCGCTCTTAAGTTTTATCCTTAATCTGTTTTTCTCGCTGTCCAATTCCATGGACAGCACATCAGCAGGCCTCACTCTTTTTAATATTCCCTTGAAGCTTTCAAGATTAATTGCAATCTCAACAGGCTTATCAACCTGATACTCTGTGAAAGCGCTGCTTAAAAGCTTGAACATCACCAATGCGACATTTGCAGGATCCATGGAAATCAGTTCAATGGCATTCTTGTCAATCTTAAACCTTACATCGTTTACTAATTCAGATATGATGGATACAGAATCAATCAGTAATCGTGGTTCAGCTAAGGTTAATTTCATTTGCATTCCCCCATCCACTAGCAAGCTTTAAAGAATTTATAAACCTTTAGGTGTAGCTTCTCCACGTGTGGTTGCATTTCACGCACTTGAAGAATCTAGTCTCAGCCTCGTCAGCAGCCCTAGTCTGCACAGACCAGTAATAAGCCTCTTTATAGCCGCATTCTGGGCAGTCTTCCTTGACCTTCGGCAAAATATCAACCCTCTTGTCCACAACCTCAATCATCTTCTTTTCTTTTGTCACAGTTTGTTCCCTTAGTATTATGCTCTCCCTTCTTGTCGACACGTTCCTGCACTTGCTGCACCCAATAATCTTCTTTCCCTCACTGTCCCTTTTAGGAACCATCAGCGCCCCGCATTTCTCGCAAAACATCATCTTATTCTAGCCCCAATATTCTGACAAACCATATCTTTACCCATCCCAAGTAAGGCACCCTCATCACTGCCTTTCCAGTCCTCGCAATATGCTCCCTAGTTACAACCTCATTATCCGGTCCGCTGTTGTGGTCTCCCTTCGTCACGAATGTTGCCTCTCCCTTCTCATCAACAATCCCGACAACGCGGTGTATTATTGGGTTTTTATGCCTGGAACTTTCGTATACGAGCACGTCCCCTATTTTAATGTCTTTCGGTTTAATTCCCCTCAATATCATAATGTCACCCATGTTAAACCCATTGCTGAAACTGAATCTTGAAAAATCCTCTTTTGTTATGGAGCGCTCATCATACCATTTCCCGGAATGTTCCCACCATGTGTCAAAGTCCATCTTGTCATGCTCCATGCTTCCGCTCACGACAGCCACAATAGGAAAGCTTGTTCCAAATAATAATCCTAATCCAGGATATATCACCCACTTCACCAGAACGAAAGCAAGAACAAGATTTACCAGCCAGGAAGCTATACTATCATCATGCCAGATAAATTTCCACACCTTTTTCAACATGGCCATTTGTTAGAATTAAAGAGATTTAAACTGCTCCTTCAGATCCTTGTTCCACTTCTTTAACCTGTCAACCGCATCCAAGACAGCCTTTCTTGCATCCCCGCTCTTTGTTTGCACTGTAAATACTGGCTCGCTTACTAAGCTGTGCTCCACATAATAACCGCTTATCTCCACGCTTTTGTCATTCCATAACTCCTTCTTGAGTATGTTGCAAAAGCTATGGTCTTCGCCTTTTATCTCGAATTTCAGCCTGTTTTTGCTCTGTTCTATAACCTTCAGTTCCATCATCCAACACACAAGAGAATGCTTTAAAAACGTTTCTATGAAAAATTAGCTGTGTAGGACACACACATATGGCACTACCCTTTCATCACCATTCTGGCTTATATTTCTTGTGTCTCTTCCATCCAAAGTAGACTTGGTGCGGTGTCAATCCGTTCAAACTGCGGTGCGACCTATCACAGTTATATCTCCATCTGAAAAACTCCAAGTCATTATGACAGTAAGGCAGTTCGCACACAATGGCATTCCTTGTAGCTCCTGCCTTGAAGTTTATATTTTAAGAATTCTATTCGTAGAATATTTTTTTTCATTCCTACACCACCTCTTTTCTTGGGAAGAAATCCCAGTTTTTAAGTAGTACAAAATGTCACTAACCTACACACTATAAAAACAGTATCTCCGAAAGTGTGATTGTTCTTTGACTCTATTCATAATCACCCCAAGTGTCTGATGCTGCACTATTGACATTTGATTAAAAAAGAGAGCATAATTCTTATATCTAGAAGTACGTATCTGCCACACCGACATCATTGAGGTATTTTGTATCAACAACACCACTAGTTATTGTGTTGCCTGAGGTGCATGCAGCATTTCCACAGTGCAGAACATTCACCCATTTACCTGCTGCTCCGAATGATTTAACATAAGGGATGAGAGGTAAGTCATCGGAGCCTATAGCAATACTAGAGTAATAAGTATAACTACTGCCAGGATCGACAACTGTGATCTTGTTGCCTGAGGTGCAGTCTAGATTTCCACATTGCAGGATCTTTAACGGGACTGCTGAATAAGAAGATGCGAGATGGTAAGAAAGAAGAGGCAAACCACCCGGATAATTTATAATAAGTGAATGATAGTAGTGAGCACCCGTAACAAGATCGCCATTATCGACAACTGTAATCTTGTTGCCTGAGGTGCAGTCTAGATTTCCACAGTGCAGGATCTTTAGATCATAATGTGGGTATGCTTGGCTATAATAAGAAACAACAGGTAAGCCATCAGATCCAATAGCAAGAGAACTACCCAAACCATTCTGAGAATTAGGATCGACAACTGTGATCTTGTTGCCTGAGGTGCAGTCTAGATTTCCACAGTGCAGGATCTTTAGCTTATAGTTATTAGAGTCATAATAAGAAACAACAGGTAAGCCATCAGATCCAATAGCAAGAGAACTACGAGTAAATGGGGAACCATAACTAGGGGTTACAGAATCAACAGTAGTTATTGTGTTGCCTGAGGTGCAGTCTAGATTTCCACAGTGCAGGATCTTCAACCCACCCACGTTATTAACATCCCAAAAACTATAGGAAACAATAGGCAAGTTGTCAGAGCCTATAGCAAGAGATGGTCCGGAAGCTTGAAAAGACTGTGTGTCGACAGGAGTGATAGTAGGTGTTAGACAATCAAAAGTTTTACAATGTGCAACATAAATACTTGATTGAAATGTCTGTTCAAAAAACTTATCATAAGATACAATTAAAAAAGAGTCAGAACCACGTGCGATAGATAGAGACGGGATGTAATCAGGGTAAGGAAGGGCTTCTATAGTGCGAAAGATATTATTAAGGGAACAGTCAATGGAGCCACAAAAGATAATTTTGAGTTCGCTAGGAGCAACACTGTCTGTATGTTGTACATAAGCAAAAACAGGGCATTACCCTGTTTTCTGGTGCTCTATTCTTAA
>CAYITV010000081.1:0-4126 GCA_964366285.1 Candidatus Woesearchaeota archaeon
AAAAATACTTACTAGAAAAGAATAAATGGAAACAAATAGATGAAAGTTTTGATACTCAGGATTGCGAACCAGGATATACTTATTGCGTAGACAACAATCTCTACCAGTTCAATATTAAGAACACCTTCAGCGAACCATTAATAACTTATGGCAACACCAAACTCTCATTTAATTTAGCTAACTTTGGCAGCTTGCCTTTAGCTTCTTCAGCTTCTATCGCATCTATTCAAAACAACATGGCAACCTACCAAAACATCATTCCAGGCATAGACATTCAATACACCTATCTCCCCCATAAGGTAAAAGAAGAGATCATAGTCAAAGACAGAGCACTATTCACAACATTCACAAACGACCTTACTCTTGACTTCACACTCAATCCGTATGGAAAAGCAGCAACTGTCATAAACAATCTCATCAAGATAGGAGACCTTTATATCACTGATCTGGTGGCTTATGACCAAAAAGGATCAACAATAGCCATTCCCTTCTCCTTGTCGGATAATACCATCAGAATGACCATTCCAATAAGCTGGTTAAAGAACGAATCAACCCAATATCCGATAGTAATTGATCCTACTATTCAAACCAATCTCTCCATAACTGCAGATCTTCATGTAGGCGATATCTTTACCCTCTATCCGCCCCAATACATCCGCTCCACAGCAAGCAATAGGATCAAGGTTGGCTATAGTTTTGTTGATATAGGAGACCGTAGCAGGCATAGGAGCGCTATTGACTTCAACATAGGCTCAATTCCAGACACAGCAGTAATCAAGGACATTAACCTTACCTTGACAGTAGGATCTTTAGGAAGCGATTTCAATGCCAATATTTCCATTACATCCATGGAAGGAAATGCTGTTTATTATCCAAATAACAGCTCTAATAATCCCTGCCTGGGAAATTGCCAGTATTTCCATGACATGGGCAACGGAACAAATTATACAATCATGAGGGATACATCTGGCAACATTCATTACTTCAATCTTTCCAATGCAACTGCAGACTTGACTGCATCTCTTCCGCAGGATAACTTCAGCATTGGCATCTTTTCAATAGGGGACGGATACGATCAATTGTCAGGTCCTCAAATCAGCCCCCGCCAATATCTTCCATCAGAAACTGCCAATTCTTGGGAAAGGCCGTTATTAACAGTGGCATATTCAGTATCCGGAGCAAATGAAACAGATGCTGATACCGCAATAGAACAGGGAATTCTTAATGCGCTGTCAGCGGCAGCCATCCACCCCGAACAGCAGGTCTACACCAGAAGTTCCTCAGGAACCCAGCAGCTAGGAAGATTCGATAGAATAGCAGTCTTTAACAACCAGCGGTGGGCATTCAATTATGTCACATCTGGGGAATCATTCACGAACATGAACAATATCTCCACTACCTTTTATGTCTTAGAACTGACAGATCTATTCGCTTCAGACATCACATTACAAGTGCAAATGTTTATTAATAATACAAAAAACTAAAAGAGAATTGCCCCATGAACAAAGGAGAAAATTATGTGTTACGCAATACCTGGAAGAGTAGTTGCAATAAAAGACGAAATTGCCATAATTGACTACTTTGGAGAGCATCGGAAAGTTCTAAATGATTTGTCAGAATTGAACATTGGCGATTATGTCTATGCGCAGGGCGGTATGATAATTCAAAAGATAGACGCTAAAGAAGCCATGATTATTCTTAAGGTTTGGAAAGAAAGGCTTTCTCAGCTTAAAGAGATTGATCTTCAAATCATCCGAAAGGAAAATTCAGAGATCTCAAATAAAAAACTAGAATGCACTCTGGAAAAAGCAAAAGAAGGCAAACCTCTCTTAAAGGAAGAGCTGTTAAGTCTGTTGAACATAGAAAATAAAAAAGATCTGGAAATTCTTTATAACACGGCAAACAGCATCAGGCAGAAAAATCTGAATAACTCTTGCTGTGTTCATGGCATAATAGAATTTTCTAATTATTGCAGGAATGACTGCAGATATTGTGGTATCAGATCAAGTAATCAAATATCAAGATACAGAATGGGCGTCGATGAAATAGTTACAGCAGCTGATTACGCAGTGAACAAGCTGAAATTTAAGGCGCTTGTCCTGCAGTCAGGCGAGGATCAATGGTACACAACAGAAAAATTAATTGAAATAATAAAAAAAATAAAAGAGAAGTGCGGCGTTTTGTTGTTCATGAGCGTTGGAGAAAGAAGCATGGACTGCTGCAAAAAAATGTACATCGCCGGCGCTAGAGGGATATTATCGCGCTTTGAAACCTCCAATCAAGATATCTACAAAAATATTCATATAGGTCAAAAAGCTGATTTCAAAAAAAGGGTGAAAATGATAAAAGATGCTGGTAAAATAGGATATTTAATTGCTACAGGTTCTCTTATAGGATTGCCTGGACAAACTAAAGAAGATGTATTAAACGACATTTTACTGACAGCTGATCTTAATGCCGAGATGTACTCCTTCGGCCCATTAATACCGCATCCTGCAACTCCGCTTGCTCAAAATCCTAAGGTAAATATTGACGATATTCTAAAAGCCATTGCAGTAAGCAGGTTATCCAACCCAAACGCTAAAATATTAGTAACCACAGCATTAGAAACCTTGAACAAAGACTGCAGAAGATTAGGACTGCTTGCAGGAGCAAATTCATTGATGATCAATGTTACGCCTGAAAAATACAAAGGGCTGTACTCAATATACCCATCTAAGGAAGGTGCAGATAAAACTGTCCTTGAAAGCATTGGAGAAACCTTGAAGCTTCTGTATAGCTTGGGAAGAGCCCCCATAGATTTAGGATTATAAAATGACAGACATCAAAGAAGTTGTAAACGAGCAGGAAATATTCAATATACTGGAAAAAACAAGAAATCCTTCATGCAATGCAGTTGCAGATATCTTAAACAAGGCTTCAAATAAAAATGGTCTGTCATTGTCAGATGCAGGTTATCTTCTTAATGCAGAAGATCCAGAGCTGATAGGCAGCATGTTCCGCACATCAGGCAGAATAAAAAATGATATTTATGGTGAGCGATTAGTGCTTTTTGCTCCTTTATACCTCTCAAGTTTCTGCATTAACGATTGTGGATACTGCGGTTTTCATCTAAGCAATCCTGCTCCAAGGAAAAAATTAACATTGGAGGAAGTTGCAGAGCAGACAAAGACTTTGGTCGACATGGGCCATAAAAGATTATTGTTAGAATTTGGAGAGCATCCAAAGATTAATCCTATCGATTATGTCTTGGATGTCATCAACACAATCTACGGCATCAAGTCAAACAATGGAGAGATAGGAAGGTTAATTTAAAACAAACATGCAGCAGCTACTGAAGAATACAAGAGACTAAAAGCAGTTGGAATAGGCACATACCAGCTTTTCCAGGAGACATATCACAAGGAAACATATGAAAAAGTCCACAAAGGCCCAAAATCAGATTTTGAAAGGCAGCTGTTTGCTCACGATCGTGCCATGGCTGCAGGCATAGATGATGTCGGCTTGGGTGTTTTATACGGATTGTTTGATTATAAGTTTGATACGCTGGCATTGGTCTCGCATTCACAGTACCTTGAAAGAAAATACAACACTGGTCCTCACACAATATCCGTTCCGAGATTCCAGCCTACGCCTACAGCTGATATCAATCTTAAATACAAAGTTAGTGAAGAACAGCTCTTGAAAGCCATATCAATTCTCAGGATGGCAGTCCCATATACAGGCATGATAATCACCACAAGGGAGCGGCCTGAATTACGCTCAAAAGCCTTCCAAATCGGCATCTCGCAGACAAGTGCTGCATCAAAGACAGATCCAGGCGGATACGGAAAAGACAATGGCAGTGTCAGCCAGTTTTCTCTGCAGGATCACAGAAGCCTGGATGCAGTTGTAGAATCTATTATTCAAGAAGGATTGATGCCAAGCTTCTGCACAGCATGTTATCGATTGGGAAGAACTGGAGAAAAGATCATGGAATGGCTTAAAGCAGGCGAGATACATAATCTCTGCAGACCTAACGCAATACTCACATTAAAGGAATATCTTGAAGATTATGCATCATCCAGGGTTAAAAAGTCTGGATTAAAGATAAACTATTATTCAAAACAAGAGAATTACTTACAAG
>CAYITV010000082.1:0-3977 GCA_964366285.1 Candidatus Woesearchaeota archaeon
TAATAGCAGGTAAGATTTATAAAACTATTGAGTTAATTCATTATGCCCAGAGCTCATAATAGGAAAGGTTTAAATAGAAATGTTTGGGATTTCTAGGATATGAGCCAAGATCCTGCGGTAAAATCAAATGCTCAGCAAGCAACAGCAAAACCCACTGTTGAGCAGGGAGTAGCTGCTTCCCAGCCTTTGCCTCAAGAGCCGCCGCAATTAAGCAAGGAAGAGATTGAGAAGATCAAGAAAAAGCTTGATCAATTAAAGGAAAAGGTCGAAAAATTCCAGAAGAAACTTGTTGAGAAATTTGAGAAATATATCATCGGCATAGCCCTTCTTCCTCCTGAAAAGAAAGACAGCAAGGATATCAATCTATTAGTTTTGGTTGATGATTCTGATGCTGAGAAGATGTCTCGCTTTGAATTGCGCGACAAGCTGGCAAAGATAACTGACAAGATTGCAGAAGAGACTGACAAGGATTTCAAGCCGCAGATTATGCTTATGGATGAACTGCGTGAAAGCTGTTTTGATGCAAAATATGAAGTTCTTCAGCTGATTGCATTCAGCGCTCCCTTCTACGATCCTCGCGATGTGTTGAAAGCCATAAAGGTAAGCGAAATCCACAAGCAGATGGTTCTCAAGAAATTTGAGAAATATGTTGTGAGTTATGTTGCCGTTGGCAGCCTGTTCAGGGGCGATGGCAGGGGCAATGACATTGATGTTGCTGTTGTCATCGACGACACAGATGTAAAAAAGATGTCCCGCTTTGAATTAAGGGACAAGCTTGGTGCCATAATCCGCACAATGGGCTACGATGCCAGCGACATGACAAAAGTCACAAAAAGCTTCCACATTCAGGTCTATATCTTGACAGACTTCTGGGAATCTGTAAAGGAAGCAAATCCTGTTATATTCACATTCCTGCGCGACGGCGTCCCATTATACGATCGCGGGGTTTTTATGCCTTGGAAATTATTGCTAAATATGGGCAGGATAAAGCCGAGTCCTGAGGCAATTGACATGCTCATGGACGTTGGTGAAAGATTGTTGCAGCGCGCAAAAGGAAAATTGATGAGCGTCATCGGCGAGGATCTTTATTACGCCACAATGAACCCTGCTCAGGCAGCATTGATGCTTTATGGACTGCCTCCAGCTACGCACCGCGAAACGATAAAATTGCTGGATGAGGTCCTTGTCAAGCGCGAAAAGCTTCTTGAAAAAAAGGATGTGGAGATTGTGGACAAGACACTGCAGTATTTCAAGGGCATAGAGCATGGCACAATAAAGGAAGTCACTGGAAAAGAGATTGACCAGACCCTTGAGGAAGTTGCTCATTATCTCAAGAAGATCAAGAAGGTTTTCAACCAGATTGAGAAGAAGACAGAAAAGACGCGCGCTACAGAATTCTTCGCAAGCAGCATGAAGATTGTCCGCGATGTCCTTGCATTGGAAAATATCACTGTTCCAGAAGACGATGTTGCTGCAATAAGAAGGGAATTCAAGAAGATGGTAGACAAGGGAGTCTTCCCAAAGAAGTTCCTTGACGATGTTGACGCAATAATCAAGATACGAGAAGGTTACAAGAAGATGAGGAAGATGGAGATAGAAAAAGTCATCCGAGAAAGCACAGCCTTCTTCAGGAGCATGGTTGAATACATCCAGAGGAAGCGAGGTGCAGAACTAGAGCGCGCAAAGATCAGGATTAAGTATGGTGACACATATGGCGAGGTTTTCCTGCTGAATGATGTCGCTTATGTTGTGGACAATATTGATATTCAGGATAAGGTAATCAGCAAGGCAAACATCCTTCCAAACGGCGGTTTGGGCGATCTCCGCAAGAGCAATCTCCAGGAATTGGATGATGCATTGGCTACAAGCAAGATTCCCAAGAAGGTCTTCATCAAGGAAAAGATATTCGAAGATTTAAGAAAGCTTTACGGCAAAGACGTCGAGATTATGGTAAATTATTAGGCTGCAGATCCGCTGGTGATAAGATACTCCAGGCTTTCCATAAACCTTTCTCTTGTTCTTATTTTGTTTAAAGCTCTTTTTTGTGCATGTGCGATCAGCGAGTCTGATTCATGTTCAATTTCTCCAATTTCAGTTGGAGTAAGAGATTTCCAATATCTAAGATAAAAAATTCGCCTTTCTCTTTCATTAAGCTTTGATAATGCTATTGATGCCATCTCTTTCACGCTTGCTTCATACTCGATTGTGTTTGGGACTCCTATAGACATCAGTAATGTTTCTTCGTCATCTCCAATCTGGGAATTTTGATATGTCAATCTATCTAACTTATTTGCAGTAGCATAATCTCTTTCTGAAAAGCCATTTCTGCTCATCTCTTCCTGCTTTTCTTCTTCTGTTGGCTTTCGCTGAAGCTTCTGATACAATCTTTCATATAGACTATGCGATCTTTTTGATAATTGGCGTAATCGCCTCTTTAATGGATCAAGCGTTCTTAACTCATCATTGATGCTTCCCTTTATTAATAAATCAGCATAAGTTCCAAACCGTATCCCTATCCCTGCGTCATAATTTTCAACTGCTTTGATTAATCCAATAACAGCTGCATCCATGAGATCGCCTCTTTCAGTTATACTCTGTGATAATCCTTCAGCCATTTCCTTTGTGATATATCGTGCAAGCGGAAGATATCGCACCACAAGACTGTTCCTCATCTCTTCAGAAGGATGCCGCACATAAGAAAGAAAAAGCTCTCTTTCTTCTTCTCTTGAAGGCGATACGCCTCTTAATCTATCTCTATGTCCTTCCCGCATGCAATAAAAATGGTGCATTATACTTAAATATCTTTCCACTTGTTTTTTTATGAAATTAACCCGCAAGAAAGGAAAACTTTTATATATGCTCAAGATTCCATTATTCGCATGGGCCATAACAAGAAACAGGAGCTTCATCGTTCTTTGGATAATCTGCCAACAGGCGATGGCAAGTGTCCTATATGCAATAAGCATGTCCGCACATTAAAAGACCATATTCTTGACCAGCATAAGGGCAAAATTTAAATTTATATTACCTTTAGTTTCCTGAACCAATGCTCCCATACAGGTTCTAATCTCAATTTTTTAATATCTTCTTTTGAATACCATCCCATGGATTTTGTTTCATGTTCATCACGCCTTGTTTTCCCTTTTGCTGTGCACGCAAATACGTACCAATGATGAACATCTATTCCTTCAACACACTTATTGTTACTTACTTCTTCTTCGTAAAGTAATGTGCAGTTCTTTACTTTGAGATTACTTTCTTCCTGGACTTCTCTTTTAATAGCTTGTTCTGGTGATTCTTGTTCATCAATATGGCCGCCGAGTCCAGCAAATCCATACGGCGGTGCTGCACGGTCGATCAGAAGAAACTTTTTGTTTTTTTGTATGATTGCACCAACAGAGTAATGCATTGACTTTCCTATTGATGAGATGCCCTGCTTTGCTCCGTCATGCTTGTGTACCATCACACCACCTTTTTACACAATCATTCCATATCCAATCAATCGCCATCTGTTTCCGATCATCCTGCTTATGGTAATCCGGTCTTCTTTTGAGCAGCACACTGGTATTTTCAATTTGACGTGGAACTGGTTTTTCTTTATCTCTGTGACAACCCCAACAGTCGCAGCAGCATTTACATTCAGCATCAATGGCTCTAGCTTCTTTATCGGCTCAACTTTCAGCTCTTCCTTTGCGCCTACAACCCTTTCTAATAATTTTGTGCCTACTGAAAACTCTTCCCATACCGGAGGTAATTCCCCTGGCAGCCCGACCACATTCCCAGTCAAAGA
The DNA here is from genome assembly GCA_964366285.1 of Candidatus Woesearchaeota archaeon. Lineage (GTDB taxonomy): Archaea > Nanobdellota > Nanobdellia > SCGC-AAA011-G17 > UBA489 > CAYJXC01. The sequence goes on from CAYITV010000082.1 coordinate 3,791, forward strand.
ATCAGATTTAACATAAAACGGATCTAGGCTTGTCTGCACGCCTATAGAGCCGCCAGGATGCGCTTCTTGCAGTTCAGCATTTCCTGTCTTCAATCCGATAATCTTGGTTTTTATTGGTTTTTGCGATCTCTTGCCGTCTTTCTCTACTGAAATACCACGCCTTATCTCTATCACCTGGTTCACTTTT
>CAYITV010000083.1:0-3958 GCA_964366285.1 Candidatus Woesearchaeota archaeon
GATCCAAGCAAAAAATACGTGTTCGTCCTTGACAATGCAGGATTCCATAAAACAAGCATCGTAAGGGACCTGCTTGCAGAACATAAAGACTGGATTTCTGTTGAGTTCATCCCGCCTTATTCTCCGGAGCTCAATCCTATCGAAACCTGCTGGAAAGTAACGAAAAATGCAGTGACGAAGTCACAGCATTTCAAGAGCATTGAGGTAATGCAGGATGCTTTGGAGGGCTTCTGGGGCAAACATATTTTTATGCAGAAGTTTATAACTTACTTGTGTCGCTAACTAAATGACGGTAAATTATATAAAGAGTGGTTTGTGCACATAGGGTATGGAATTACGTCTGCAAAAGAGACCTAAAAATCCCATTATCATTGAGGGTTTTCCTGGTTTTGGGCTTGTAGGGACCATCGTGACAGAATTCTTGATAAAACATCTTGACGCTGATCCTATAGGGCTGATCAGGCTGGATGAAGTGCCGCCTGTCATCGCAGTGCACAAGGGAAAACCAGTTGAGCCTGTAGGCATTTTCTATTCTAAAAAGAATAATATTGTCATTCTCCATGCTCTGACTAGCGTGCAGGGATTTGAGTGGGGATTGGCTGACCTTCTGGAGAAGGTGGGCAAGGAGCTGAAAGCAAAGGAGATCATCAGCCTTGAGGGTGTGGGAAGCGAAAATCAGATAGAAGAAGGGGAAGACAGGGAGCCGCGTGTTTTTTTCCTCGGCAAGAACAGCAAGAAGCTTACTGACTGCGGGGCATCGCCATTGCAAGAAGGCATTATCATGGGTGTGACTGGTGCGCTGCTGCTGAAGAATGATATTGGAACAACATGCCTATTTGCAGAGACGCATTCTGCTCTGCCTGACTCAAGGGCTGCTGCTAGATTGATTGAGATCTTGGATAAATATCTCGGTCTTAGAGTTGATTATAAACCTCTCTTGGAGAAAGCTGAGAAGTTTGAGGATAAAATTAAAGATTTGATGTCGAAGGCTGAAAGTGCAACACAAATGGCTGAGAAAAAGAAGCAGACTTATTTTGGTTAGTGTTGTTCTTCTTTTTTTTCTTGTTGGATGTCGTGTATCACCTACTGTTCAAATTCATGGAATAGACATTTCTGTTGAGATTGCTGATACTCCTCAAGAGCGTGAGCAGGGATTGATGTTTCGTGATGAATTATGTGAACGATGCGGGATGCTGTTTATTTTTGAGGAAGAAGGAAAGCAGATTTTCTGGATGAAGAATACACTGATACCCTTAGATATTATTTTTATTGACAGGAATAGTGCCATTACTGACATTGTACAAGCAGAACCGTGTGCCCAAGACCCTTGTGAGACATACACCCCAACAAGTGATTCGCCGTATGTGTTAGAAGTGAACAAAGGGTTTAGCGAGCAGCATCATCTTCAGAAAGGAGATGTTGTCACCCTACCATTTTATTCTAACTAAATTTATTTATTTCTTTCTCTAATTTATCGACACAGGCTGAAACGCTATTTTTGATGTCTGATTCAAAAAATCGTATAATCTTCCATCCTTTGTTGTTAAGATATTTATCTTTTATTTTGTCTCTTTTTAAGTTTGCTATTTGCCCTTTGTATAATTTATTTCGATCATAAAATTTTGGATTGGAGTGCCAGTAGTCACCATCACATTCTACTATAATTTTTACTTTTGGTATTGCAAAATCGCAAACAAATTTATTGTCAATATCAAACTGAGCAGTAAATTGAATATTTCTTTTTTGCATTTCTTTGGCCATTAAAATTTCTATAGATGTGTTAAAAAATGGAATTTCATTATTTTTAATTCTTTTAATGATTCTTTCTCGTGAAAATTTCGAGAAAAATTTCCTTCTTTTTTTTGCACCCTCACGACCGTAAGTTTCTTCCCATGTTTTTCCATAAAGGGGATGCTCTTTTCCTTTTAGAGATGCAATATATTCATAATTTGGCCTTAATTTTATTTTGTATTTCCTCATTAATTTGATAATTTTTGCCCTATCAAAATTTAACTCTTTTGCTATTTTTTCCTGGGTCATATTTTTCCCCCAGTAGAGATAATGCAATACATCTTTGAGTTTTAAATTGTATTTGGTTTCAATTTCTTTTATTCTTAACTTTCTCTTTTTCTCATGAGTTTGTCTTTGTTTTCTGCCTGATTTAACCAATCTAGAGTCTATCTCTTTAGTGAGACCATCACACCACACTTTTTCGTGTTTTAATTTTCCTGCTTCTGATTTTGTTCTTAGTTTTATACTAAATTTTTTAAGATAATATAAAGCCGTGTTTTTTGAAATCTTTAGTGCTTTAGCTGTCTTCCTAATTGACTCTTTTTTATTTATGTAATGGTATTTCAAATCTTTTTTTGTAATGACAAAGCCAAGATGCCGACGAGCAATTGCGTAAAAAATTCTATTCTTTTTTAGTTTTAGTTTGCAGGCCATACAACTTATTCCTTTTACTGGTCTGTTAAGTAATTTACTAAGTTCTTTATTTTTTGCCCACGCATATTTTTTCTTTAGAAAAGTAGTTTCATTCCTTGTCCATCTATTTTTCATTTAATTGAAAATAATTTAATGTTTTATAAGCAAGTGGTTGGTGTTTGACGAGTGAATGAATAGTGTAATATCACAGTTAATTTTACAATATTTTTTCCGGGATCTTCATAAGATTTCAGAACTTGGCATATTGTAAAAGTTTATTGATAGAAGAGTCTATAGAGTATCCAATGGGCTTTTTATTTTTTTGAGCTTCTCGGTGGAAACGTTAAGATATCTTTCCGTCGTTGAGATTGAAGCATGGCCTAGTAATACTTGAATATACCGAATATCTGTCCCTGCTTCCAAGAGGTGGGTGGCAAAACTGCTTCGCAATGCATGAGCAAAGACTCTTCTGTTAATCCCTGCTTTCTTTGCTGCGTCGTTCACAATGCGCTGCGCCATGCGAACTGAAAGGTGGTTATGATGACCTGAAAAGATATACTCTGAGTCTTTTTTTCTAGTTTGAAGATAGTCCTGGAGATTCTTGATAAGAGTGTCTGATAGGATAATATGCCTGTCTTTCCTTCCCTTGCCAGCAATCACGCGCCCCATCTTCTCCTTGAGATCGAGATCATTCACTTTTATCCTCACGCATTCAGAGACCCGCATGCCAGATGCATAAAGAAACTCAATCAACAGCCTATGCTTCTTATTTTCGCAGTTCTCCAATAACGACTTGACTTCTTCCTTCGTCAGGACGGTGGGGAGCTTCTTTTCAATCTTTGGCGGGGTGATATCTGCAAAGATCTTTTTCTTCAGCATATTTTCATAATAGAAACGGAGCGAGGATATCGTCAGATTCACCGAGGCCGGCTTGCTCTGCCTGTCTGCTATGAGATATGCAAGATAGGACTTGATGTCTGGGGTTTCAATGGTCTCTGGCTCTTTTTTAATGAAGTTGAGAAAATTCCGATTATGAATAAGATACGCGCGAATGGTTGCGGACGTAAACCCACGCAATTTCAGCTCTGTTTCAAGAAGGTTGAGGTCCATCTCTCTTTAATTCAAAAGACACCCACAGGTTTATAAATAAGGCGGTGCTGAAGTGGCTTATGAAAACTAGACAAGAGACTATAAAACTGATTACCAAAGACATGACTATTGGGCAGGTTTTTGAACATTACCCGCAGAAGGCAGCACAATTAGCAGACGTCATGACCTCTCATGGGCTGCATTGCGTTGGCTGCCACGTGAATGTCTATGAGACTATTGAAGAGGGAATCATGGGGCACGGGATGACAACAAAACAGCTTGATTCCTTATTGAAGTCGTTGAATGATGCGCTGACAAGAAAAGAGGAGCCCATAACAGAAGGACTGCGCTTAACAAAGGCTGCGGCGGCAAAAGTAAAGGAACTGCAGGAGAAAGAGAAGAAGCGAGGATATGGATTGAGGATTGCACTAGAACAAGGGGGATG
>CAYITV010000084.1:0-3942 GCA_964366285.1 Candidatus Woesearchaeota archaeon
CCCCTACACGACGCTCTTCCGATCTATTTTCTCAAAAGAAAAGGGAAAGAGGGGAAGGTTTACATACCAAAAATTACCGTAAGCTAATCAAGAACCAGCTAAGGAATCATTGGGTAATGCCTCATTATTTTTCAAGAATATTAACAAGATACTAAGAAAATAACTGTGGTGCTGTTTTTACTTTTCAGCTCATGGAAAATCAGTTATCCAGAATCACATCTGTAATGCCTTTATCTTGTCTCGAATGGTCTCTAAATCCTGCTCAAACCTGTCTCTCTCAGATATGAACAACTCCGGCCTTGCTATCATCGTTCTTTCAGGCAGTTGTGCAACAGTCTGGTTCTGTTCAGGCCTTTTGATCTCTTTAAATTCAGGAGGCAGATCAGGCAGGGACTGCTGGAATTTGGCAATTGACATCTTCAACGTCTTCACCATCACTTTCAATTGCTTCCTGAATATTATCATGTCATTGTCCAGTCCCTTCAATGAGTCTGTGCACTTCAAAGCCTCTGTGCTGTCCAGTGCAGATTCTAGTATCTGCTTTCTCAGCTGCATAGGATCTTCGATGAGGGTATGGATGTGTTGCATGTCACACCTCAAACAATTTCTTGTCAATTGCAAGAAGCTTCTCTTTCAGTTTGTTGAGATTGTTGTGGCAGTTCTCTAATTCAACCTGCTCCTGCGCGCGCAGCTCTTCAATCCTGTCTATGAAATATTCTGTCTCTTTTATCTTCTGTTTTAATATATCCATGTTTGCAATTACTTCCCTGTACTGCTCAAGCCTGACAAAAACTGGCTTTTCTTCATTAACCTGCCTTCGTTCTCCAGCAGGCTGGCTTTCCTGCCTTTGCCGGATCATCTGAGGTTCAGGCTGTGCGGTTCTTTGTGCTATAGGCTCAGGCATTGTATTAAATCCCTGCTCCTTTGTTGCGAATCCTTGTGCAACCCTTTTCGGCAGTCCATGCTCGTCAACCTCTTCAAAAGAGCGCAGAGGTTTTGGCTGTTCTGTAGCCTGCGACTCTCTTTCAGGATAAGCCCTTTTCTGCAGGAACATCGGCTCTCTCTTTGGAATCTCTGCTGCAGCAGCAGGCTGTTCTATCCTTGGAACTTGAATCTGTGGAACCTGCACCTGTTTTGGCTGCTCAAAAGTCTGTGTGTATTGCGGTGTTTGCTGCTCTGCTTGTTGTTGTGGAGCCCCTAGAAAATGCGGTAGCTGTGGCATTCCGACAGGTTCAGCCTTTTTTTTATGAAACCACATCTTGCACCTCTTCTTGTAAAATCAATAACTAAGGGAGTTTATTAATCTTTTTGTTTGTCTTGCTCTTCTTGTCCTCTTCACCATAAACTAATTTTTTCAGTTTTTCAAGTTCATCCCTTAATTCATTCGAAGCCTTCTTTTCTGCAGTCCTGCCTTCAATCAGGCTCTCGCGCATCTTCTCAATCCCTTCAAGAACATCCTTCTTCTCAATCTTTTCCTTTTCTGTCTCTCCTCCAAGCTGCGAAAATACCTTTGCAGCCTTTTCAATCTCTTTGTTCTCTTCGCTTGTCTTCTCAACAGGTTCTTTGTCAACCCGATGCTGTTCAGCATGCTGATAGACCTCTTCAATCAGGTGCCTTATCTTCCTGCTCTTTTCCATTATGTTAAGCTGGTCATGCAGGTATTTTATCACATCAACCAAATCCCTCTTTCTCATCTCGTCAAGCGAGTTGTATAATCTTGTATAAATCGGGAACAATAATAAAAACTTCCTTCTTGCCTTGTCCAGATTCCCATGCTTCAATTCCTCTGTTATGTCCTTGCCGATTGCATTGAAGCTCTTTATGCATTCGCTTATCTCTTCTGTGGTCAATGGTTTAGCTTCCATTGCAGCCTTCTGCTCTCTCACCAGCTTCTCATGAACCTCTATCATCTCCTCGTGCGTAAGCAGCTTCTCTTCCTCAGAGACAATCTCCTTGAACAATGGTGCTGATTTTATCACCCTTACTTCAATATGTTCTCCAGGAAGTTCAACATGTTTCTCTCTGATGCGCTCCCATTCTTTCCTCTTCCTCTCCTTCACCTCAAACTCCCTCCATACCAATAGCAATGTTATCAGGAACATCACGAACAATGCAAGCCCGTTGTAGTTCTTCAGGTTGATTGGCTTTCCTGCTGCCTTCTCCGGCTGTTTTGGAATCTCCAGTCCGAAATTAAGCATTCCCCTGTTTTCTATGCATATCTTTGTGTCCAATTCCTGCCCAACATTTACATTTACGCAGTGCTCCCTTATCTCAGCCTTTATCACGTCCTTCTTCTTTTCAGGGCATTCTATTCCCTTGAAGAAGTTTCCCCCTATCTGCACATCATCATCAGTTAATCCGCCGTCCATCAGGCATTTTATGTTTGGATCTTCTTGCTTAGTTGTATCAGGCTTATTCTCCTTTGGTTTCTTGTCTTCGCCATTGCCGATAATAATATCTCCTGCTCCAGGAGAGTCAATCATTATCTGTCTTCCAGTCAGAATCTCCTTGTCTTGTATATTCTTTCTCCAAGTCTCCATCCACCCCTGTAGGCTGAACAGGCTGATGATTATTATTATTCCTAATGCAATCACCAATCCGTCTTTTAATGTGGACTTTAGTGTCATTGCTTCGCCTTCTTTATTCCCCTGTTGTAGACAGTCCAAATAGTCCTGTCATCTCTTTTCAATAATTCTGCAATTGCATTGTATCTCATCCCATGATAATCCTTTAGATAGCGCACTATGTGCTCCAAGATGCTCAGTCTTCTGTCTTGAAATATATTTATTGGTATCTGTAATCCATTATCCTTGAAAATTATTTTCCTCTTTTCTTTTTTTGTTGCATTATTATATACTGTCCAAATAGTCCTGTCATCTCTCTTCAATAAGACTGCAATCTGGTGGTAAGTTAATCCTCTGGATTCTTTCAAATATTTGCATATGCTCTCAAATGTGCTTAGCTTTTTTGTGAATATTGCGCATGGAATCATCAGCCCCTGTTCTTTTGTTAATTGCTCTACATCTGCCAGTGATATTTTTCTTTGTGTCTGCAGTTTTTCAAGAAGTTCAGCTAGTTCCTGCTTGCTTAATCTCTCAATGAACCTGTTAAAGTCATCCTCTTTTGCTTTCGAATTTTTACTTATCATGTAAGTCTCTCAGCCAAAAAATAAGCTATTTTTACTCACAGGATAAGTATCATCTCTTTTTAAACCTTGTGCGTACTTATAAAAGAAGTAAAATACTTACATTGTAGGTATCTATTTTAAAAGCCCATAACAACATTTTTAAAGCACACCACTCATCGATGAAAAGATGAAGATTCCCGACAACTACATCAAGGAGTTAGTTCAGGGGATAGGCGGAGACAGGGCTGTTAACCTCGTTTTCTTGATCAAGGACAAGGAAAACGTCAGCGAGTTCAAGATCGCAGACAAGATGGGCATAACTGTCAACGAAGTAAGAAATTCATTATACCGCCTTCAGGACAAGAACATAGTCTATTTCACAAGAAAGAAAGACAAGAAGAAAGGCTGGTACATCTATTTCTGGACATTCGACATGCCAAGGGCGCGCGATTTAATGTTAGAGATGAAGCAGTCCCGCAAGGAAGAGCTGAACAAGATATTGAGAGAGGAGAAGCAGGGAAACATCTACGTCTGCCCGAACAAGTGTGTCCGCATCACTGGCGAGGAAGCTCTTGAGCATCAGTTCAAGTGCACCGAATGCGATTCTGTTCTTGTAGAGGATAATATTGAGAAGAGGACTGATAAGATAAGGAAGGAGCTTGAAAAGTTGAATCTTGAGATTGATGAGCTGTCAAAGATTCAAAAGCCATTGCCTAAGGTAGAGCCTGAGAAGAAGATCAAGAAGAAGCCTTTGTTAAAGAAAAATATAAGGAAACAATTCTATAGGAAGAAGATTCCAAGAAGATTTGAAAAGC
>CAYITV010000085.1:0-3920 GCA_964366285.1 Candidatus Woesearchaeota archaeon
ATCTTGAAATATCCCTCTTTATGGATTTTCTTGGTGTTAGTCAAGGACAAAGCCCCTAAAGTTCTTCCATGAAACGCATTTTTAAAGGAAATACAAAATTTCGACTTTTTTCTCTGCCTCATGCATATCTTTATCGCATTCTCCACAGCCTCTGCTCCCGAATTTATCAAGAATACAGCATCAAAGCCTTTGGGCGATATTGAGATAAGCTCCTCAATCATCTCATTATGCTCTCTAACAAGAAAATCCTGTCCTGCATATTTCACAGGCGTATTATTATATCTCTTTAGAACTGCTTTCAAAGCAGGATGATTATATCCTAAAGGATTTGAAGCCACCTGCGATGCAAAGTCCAAAAAAATATTGCCGTCTATGTCCTTGAAATAGCATCCCTCTCCGTTTCCGCTGAAAACAAACGGATAAGGCACATTCCATCCGCCGTTATGTTTCTGATTGTAAGCAAGAAGTCTTTCAGACTTCGGACCTGGAATTGATGTTTTAATCTGGATTTTCATCTCTTTTCAATATGCCTGAGAGAGGGAACTATATAAAGATTATTCTTCAGCTCCATACGATACCTTTTTGCTCCATTTTCTCCAGCCTTTTTCTAATGCCTCTTCTATTGTTTCAAATTCCTTGTCTTTTCTAAGAGTTCCGAAGCACGATCTTAAGCCTTCTGCCATTTTATCATTTTTTCTGTGAAGCATATTAATAACTAAATCATTGAAGCTGCTTTTCGCTTTTCTAATCTTAAGTTCATTATACGCTTCATTGGATATCCTAATTGTTTTTGCCATGATATTCATATGAACACACATATGTATAAATCTTTGGTATGCAGAAATGATGTGCAGGTTGGTGGCAAATGAGTACATGCATACTCTTATTTATTCATCTGGCAGTGCAAGACGATATTGTTTTACATATTGCAGCGCCTCGCGAAGAATTTGGCTCCCAATTTCTGTCGGGTGTGTTGTTAAACTTACCGCCGCATTTAATTGGGAAATAACCCCTTCATTCTTGAGTCTTTCAAATGTGTTCTCAAACGCACGCTCTGAATCAGGATTACTAAGGTCAGTTCTTCTAGCAACATTCTTTCTCAATTTGTCTTCTCCCAAGCGGTGTGCTCCCTGGAAGAACTGCCCGCCATAACAGAATCCTTGCAAAACAGTGAATGTCATCTCCGGATCAAGCCCTTCTTTTTGTAATTTTTCTTTTAATCTTTCAAACTCAAGCAGCTTCTCATTCTTGACTATTGTTGCTGTGCTCATCATCTCTTCAAGTTTCCTGTTCGTTCTATGCAATGCCTCAAAGCTGCAGAAGTTTTGTGGTTTTTTCTCAGGATCAAATTCATCTACAGTAAAACGCGAGGCTGTGCTGTACACCCTGTGGAAAGACTGGCTATAACGGTTGATATCTTCATTGCACAAGAGAAACATGTTTGGATTCTCTTTTATCATCAGTCTGGCTTTGATTTCCCCAAGCTGCGCGACAAGCCCATTGTGAACCCTGTCCACGTCTTCATCGCTAATGATAGCTGCAATTCGAGAGCTCTCTTCTTCAGGAATTCCATAATCGCCGCATAGTATCACCATGCGTATTCTTTCATCTTCTATATATTTTTCACCTGTTACGATTGGGGTTTGCAACGCTGTTTCAAGTTTGTAGCGTTCATTAATTTTCATCTGTATGACTGCTGCATCATCAGGATTTATCATTCCGCCAGCTGCAAACTCTTCGATGGTTTTTTCTAAAAGCGTCTTTGCATCTGCACCAAGCCTCTGTTTTAATCCAACAAATCTCTCTTCAGCGATTTTTCCAAGCCCTTCATCTCCCGAGTTCCAGGCTTCAAATTCATTCATTGCATAGGTAAGTATCTCTTTTTTCTGGTCATCTTCGCCGTTATCCACATTTGCTGAGCGCATTAGCAGCTTAATATTATTCTGTGCAGTTCGTTTTATCTCCTCTCTTGGCAGTTTTACTTTATGAGTATTCAACTCATTTTCGTACTCTTTTAAATCTGAGAATAAATCTCTTACTTCGCTGCTCGTTTTAAGGAATCCCAATACTTGTGCAATATTTTCATAAGTCTTTAGCCTTGTTTCATCTCTGACTGCATGCAGTTTTTCGATTGTTTTCTGCGCTCTTTCCTGTGCAATATAACATTTTCCTTGTGCATCCAAGATTCTCCTTTCTAGGCTCTCGAATGCCTGTCCAAAACCATAGAAGAAGCTGTCAATGAATCTCGCATAGTTCCTTATCTCTTCTCTCATGTCTTTTTCATAGTCCTTTGCAGTTCTTTTTGCAGTGTCTGCTATTGCTTTGTCCATGTTGGCCCTAATAATATGTTCTGGTAATCCTTCTTCTCTAGCTCTGCTTTCAAAATAGCTTCTACTCAATCTGCTCCCGAACACATCCGCTGCCTTTTTCCTGATGCTTTCCTTTTCAGAATGTATTGCTATTGGAAAAACTGTAATTTCATTGCCATATTCTATTAGCTTTTGTTCATTTGAAAGAATATTTTGTAGATGCGAGCCTAATCCTGCGATGTCTCTTGATGTTGCCTGCACTAGGCGAGTGTAGATCTCTTGTGCCCTCTCACGCTTTTTTAGCAATTCTTTTATTGATTCCTGTCTCTGTTGTTGGTAAGTATCCATTTTTTATCCAATGGTTTTTCGGTTTATAAATGTTACTAATTTTGGCTACTTAGAAGTGGTTAAACTTATTTTATTAGGTATTATCTATTCTATTCAATACCCTGCGCCTTCTGCAGATGCCCAGAGTAATCAATGTAAATAGTTTTTACTTCAGAAAATTCTTCACAGCCAAGAATTCCAGCTTCTCTGGTGCCATTTCCGGTCTTTTTTACCCCTCCAAAAGGCAGATGCACCTCAGCACCAATGGTTGAGGAATTCACATATGTTATTCCAGCTTCTATCTTTTCTATTGCCAAAAATGCATTCTGAATATCATTTGTATAAATAGAAGATGACAATCCATATTCTACTCCATTGCAGATTTGAATTGCTTCATTAAGGTCTTTCGCAGTTAATAACGAAACAACAGGCCCGAAAATCTCTTCCTGCGCAATTCTCATGCTAGGTTTCACATCAGTGAAGATAGTCGGCTTGTAGAAGAATCCCTTTCCTGGAAGTGTACATCCGCCAGTTAACAATTTAGCTTTCTCATGTTTTCCGATTTCTGTATATTTATGTGTTTTCTCAACTGCTCTTTTGGCAATCAACGGTCCGACATTTGTTGATAAGTTCAAGGGGCTTCCAACCCTCAATTTTTCAGTTCTCTTCAGCAGCATCTCTTCAAATTCCTTCTTGATGTCCTTGTGCATAATTACTCTTGAAGCAGCAGTGCATCTTTGTCCGGTTGTTCCAAACGCTCCAAACAAAACCCCTTCCAATGCATTCTTCATATCAGCATCATCCATTATTATAATTGCATTCTTTCCCCCAAGTTCCAGTCCTATCTTCTTTATTCCTGCATTCTTCACAACAAACTCTCCAACATCCCTGGAGCCTGTGAAAGAGATTCCCCTAATTTGAGGATGTTTAATAATTGCTGTCCCAGCCTCTTCTCCAGATCCAGTCACCATGTTAATGACTCCTTTTGGTACTCCCGCTTCCTCGCAGATTTGCACCAATTCCCATGCACAAAGAGGAGTGTCTGATGCCGGCTTGAACACAATCCCATTTCCGCAAATCAATGCAGGTGCAATCTTCCATGCAGGAATTGCAAATGGGAAGTTCCATGGTGCAATCAATCCAGCAACTCCAATAGGCATGCGGATAGTCGCGCAGTGCTTGTGCGGTAATTCTGAAGGCGTAGTATGCCCAAATAATCTTCTTCCTTCTCCAGCCATGTATTCAAATACATCAATAGAGATCGGAAGAGCACACGTCTGAACT
>CAYITV010000086.1:0-3899 GCA_964366285.1 Candidatus Woesearchaeota archaeon
AAAAGAAGTAAAGACAAGATGGCCAGATTCTGCATCATTTGGAGAAGAGCTGCTTACTAAGGATTTCAGGGAATAGCCTAGAACAACAACGCCTAAAAGAAGAGCAAGATAAAGAAAGAGGGAAGTTATTCGTTCACTTGTTCCAGAAATATGTTTGATTTTCATGCAGTGTCAACATTCTCCCCATAAGGATGGATCAATTTCCACCCATGAATGATATCTCCCTTGCGGTATTTCAAAGTGAAAGTTCCCCTAAAAGGAGTTTTAGTGTCGTCAGCATTAACTAATTCAACATCATAATCAACAGTGGCAGTAACGCCGTCATTAGATGTTTCTTTAAGAGCCAAAATAGTAACTCCCTTAATGTTTTGTGAAATTACATATTGCCTGAATGATTCAAGGTCTTTTGCAGTCGGTTCTATCCCTTTAAATCCATCAGAGAGCGTTGAGTACATGTCAGCATAGTTCTTGTCATTCCAAGCTGTGAAATACAATCTTGCCACCTCAGCAGCAGATGGTTGTTCGTATTCCTCATCTGGTTGCACGCTGCCGTAAATAAAAAAGGAAGCCAAGATTACAAAAAAGAAAACAGAAATAGTTATGAATTTGTGTCTCTGTTCCATCTTAGCTTTCTGTCTGTTCCTGAACCTGTTCGCCAGCAGCAGTTTGTCCATCTGCAGATTCCTTAGGAAGGTTCATCACTTGGTTTGTCTTCAGGTCCTTGTAAGCCCCAAGCAGTTCAGGTTTTCTCATCACATACCATCCATCACCTTCAACAGAGCCTACATCATCCCATACTCCAACAAAGGCAGGATAATCCTTCGCATCCGGCGACACTAATATTGCAGGAATCTTTGTTATCTTGTACTTGTCAATTATCGCCTTTGCGCTTGTTGTTGCTATTTCATAAGTTTCCTGGTTCTTGATCACCAATCCGAATCTTGATAAGATCTGCTTGTTAACATTAACATCATAGCATTCCTTGCAGCTCTCATCTTTAAGCATTATCAAGCTCACAATCCCGACAATCTTGTTGCTTCCCAAGTCTCTATATGGGGGAAGAGGAGTATACATGATGTAATAATTTCCCTTTAATACAGAACCGGATTGCTTCAATTGCTCCGCAAGCTTTGGATAAGCCTCTATGTCCTTTGATATCATCATCGCAGGGACCTTCTTTATCCCGGAGGATTGTATCAACTGCTGTGCAGTCGCAGAGTCATAGTTGTAAGATTGTACATCCACAATCCCGACTCCTGCCTGCTTTAGCGCGTTATCAAACTGCTTCATCGATACGCAGTCTGTGCATGAATCATCCTCGATGTGTATCAAGGAAACCCCTCCCAGAACACTATCTTGCGCCACATCATAATAAGGAGGCATGATATTTGTGTAAACCGCATTCTTGTCATCAATCACAGCTCCATTGCTCTCGAAGAATTTGTTTAACTGGTCAGTCTTGTTTATCTCGCCGCTTACAATCAGTGCTGGCAGCTTCAAAATCTTGTATTTGTCTGCTAAATCCTTTCCTTCAGCAGAATCAAAAGATACAGTTTTCTCGTTCTTTATGTTTACATTCATTCCCTTTAATGCAGTAACGCTCTTCGTTATGTCATAGCAATTTATGCAATCACCTTTCACAAGGCTTATGACTTCAATGTCAGCAGGCCTCATCATCTCCTTGGCTATTGTCTCCACCTCTTTAACATCGCCAAATCTGCCGCCGATTATATAAACATTAGCGATAGACAGCGCTGCTGCTAAAGCTAATGCAACAAAAATCAATCCCTGTGTCTTCTGGTTCATCTTTCTTCAGCTCTTGCTCAACATCCGCCTACCATTGATGGCAGATTATCAAGGCTTGTTGGGCTGTTTCCGCCTGCAGCAACAGTTGTTTTCACTGCTGAACTGCCCGTGCTTGCGGCTGTAACAACCTGCTTTCCGCTCAGTGTGACAAGCTGGACAGTCTGGATAGCTACTGTAACCAATAGCACACCTATCAAGACAATTGTCAGCAATTCCTTTCTTTCCATTTTTTTACCTCCATAATGATTATAAAAAGTATTATGCAATTTGTGACTCTTCTATGATGCGCTTAACAGTGCCTTGTGGATACCATAACGCATACCATCTGGCCATTTCTCCATAAATCTCCTCATCAGAGTACTTGTCGCCATAATTCTTTATGAACCACTTTGCCATGCCGCGCGCACCTTTCGCATGTGCACATCCGCATCGTGTTATTATGGTTGGATTTTGCGGTGATCCGCAGCAGTAATCGCATGTAAAAGAGTTCACAATCCTGTTCCATCTCGCTTCTTGTGCAGAATCCAGCTGAATTGCTTCGCCCTTGCCCCATAAGTTCTGCGCAGTAATAGGATCATCAAAGCTCACTCCAGCTTCAGCCCCATACCACGGTGTTCCAGATGGCACTACATTATTTACCAAGTCCTGGACAGCATCTCCAGTTGCAGGTTTCATCTGAAGCTCGCTGATGGTTGGTAGAGGCTTCACTTTCGATTTGTAACCGGAAATGGCCGGCTGTTCTCCTTGTGCTAAAGGCACAGGTTTCAATGTCATCTTTGCGCCATATGTAAAGCTTCCAACATTCCCGCTTCCGCCGCCAACTCCGCTAAATGAATATGCATCTGCAATCAAGAACTGGTTTAATGCCAATAAGACAACTAACGCTGCAATCATTACTGAAACTATACTTGAATCCATCAGCCAGCCGGAACCGCTTTTCACACTTTTCTTCATCTTTTTGCTCGGGATTATTGTTGGGCATGTCTTTGTATAGACGCTGTCAGCCCTGAAGAATACTGCCAAAGCCAATATTGCAATGCTTACCACCTTAAAGAATCCTATATACGGCGAAAGGAATCCGAAGGGAATTGCAAGAATCGTGCTTCCTAATGCTACTATTGTAATTCCTTGGCACACCGGGCATGCAGCAGCTATTATTGCTGCGAATATGCTGCTTCCCTTCCCAAGATACTTGGATTCATTCTGAAGGTGCAGGTTTTTTTCATACCTTGCCAATGTTATTAATACTGCAACAAAGATGCTTACTACTAAAACAAATATATAATCCCACAACTGTATGACAGACATTCTGTCTGTTCCAAAGTCAACAAAAGGTATGCGCCAGAAACTATAAAAGAATGAATAAACCAATAAAGACAGTATCAATGTGCCCAAAAAGAAATTGCGGTATTTCTGGTCAGTTATTATAGACCACATATTGCTGAACATGTTTTTCGCGCTCTTTTTTTCAGCCATATTAATTTGGACTAATCCACATTATTTAAAGCTTGCCCTGCGAACTGTTATGCCATTCTCCCTCAGAATTCAAAAATAAGGAGTATTATTCCGAATTACCGTTCGATAAGGATTATATGCTCTCCGTTAAAAAAACAGAATATGTCTTTCCCTTGTTGACCTTGCTTATCAGGTTCTTTTTCTCAAATGTGCTCAATATCTCGCTCACAGTTGATTTGGACAGGTTAGTCTTTATCCTGATCATCTGCTGTGTTATGCCGTCATTCTCTCTTATCGCATCAAAGACCTTCTTCTCATTTGAATCCAGCAGCATGCCAATGATTCTCAGCTTCTCATCGCGGTTTATATTGACCTTTTCTTTTTCTATGTAATCCAGGAGTGCCTGCTCTCCCCTGCTGAAGAATACAAGGTATATTCCCAGTGAAAGCAGCCCGAACAATAATCCAAGTCCGATGTTGGCGCTGCTCAAGGTTGCCAAGAATCCAGAGCACTCGCTCTTGACGCATCCTGTCTGTTCCCCGGCATCCTTTGTCTTGCTTATGTAAGTCAACAATAACAAGCTTACAAGCACTGTCAAGGCTATTATCACAAATCCAACCTTCTTGTTTTGCATTAGC
>CAYITV010000087.1:0-3868 GCA_964366285.1 Candidatus Woesearchaeota archaeon
ATGGGGAGAGCCTTGCAAAAGTTTTTCGACTGCGTGCTTTGCGAGCAGCACATCATAAATTTCCCCGATAATCGCGGTTGTCTTTCCATATATGGAAATATGCGTGTTTGTCAAAACTTCGAGCATCTGGCGCGCCTTTCCTTCCCTTCCAATCAAGCGAGATTTAATGCGAATCATTCTTTTATTTGATTTCTTTGAGAAATCTTCAATAGATATTATTTCAATTGCGTTTTGCTCATCAAGAAGCAGGAATGCAATATCTGGATTGAAGCCACGGCCAATTGCTTTAATTATCAATGATGCAACATAGATATTGATATTATCCTGGCCGGAGATTATCACGTCTCCTTCTTTTGAGATTGTGATTCTTGTGCTTGTCTTTCTTTCCAAGGATTTCTTGGTAATTCCTTTTTTTCCTATGGCAATAGCTATGCGTTCTTTAGGAATCATCATCTCAGATGAGTATGTCTCTGGCATAGTTAGAATTCTTCAAGCTCTTCAAGCTTCTTAAGATAGCCATTTTTCTGCAGCCAGGCCACTTGAGTCTGCTTGTATTTGAAGATTATGTCGCCTTTGGCTTCTCCGCCATATTCCCATGGTTCGACAAGCACTATATCTCCTTCCCGCACCCAAAGCTTTCTTTTGAGCTTGCCAGGTATGCGGCATATCCTTGTTTTTTTGTCCAGGCACTTGACGCGCATGCGGGATGCACCCAATCTTTGGTCAAGAATGCCAATTACTTCCTTGCCGCGAGGTATCTTGACTCTTCGAATTTCTTCTTCCGGAGAGATATCTTGGTCTTCTCTGCGCATGTCAAAGATGATAGAACTTTGTTTTATAAAGGTTATGCAATCAAGCCCTGCGAATAAGGATTTTAGCTGTGTAAAAAAGAGACCCTAAAAACAACAGCATTGCGGCGATGTTCAATCCTATCACCAAAGGCTTCATTTCCTTGCCGCATTTGTTATTTTCGCATATTCCAATCTTGCACTCGTAATCTGCAGCACATGGAAGAGAGTTTGGCTTTTTCAGCTTGAGCTGGCTGTTTTTTCCGCAAAAGAGAGTTTCAGTTGTTTCACCTATGCTCATGCATATCTCAAGATTGTCAGCACCAACGTAAACACAACCATTCGGGCATTGCTCTTCCTGCGACTGGCATGGAAGGCAGGAGCCGCCGCAGTCGATGCCTGTTTCATCCTGGTTCTTTATTCCATCTAAGCAGGTTTCTTCTTGAGCAGCTGACTCTGGAGTTCCGCATGGAGAGCATAAGCCGCCACAATCTACAGCAGTCTCGTCACCATCAAGGATTCCATTAGAACAGGAAGACTGCGTTGTTGATGCTGTTATTTGCTGCGTTGGGGGCGATTGATAAACTTCGATGGACGCTTCTGCAAACCGTTGCGACTGAGGATAATCAAAGAGAAGATTTTCTGCTTCTGTTCCGCCCTGATCAGTGTATTTCATCGAAACACCAAAATTAGACAATCCCAGAATGTCAGTGTCCTTAGTCGTTGTTGTGATGCCAGTGAATGTTGACTGTATTCCAATCTTGTTTCCACTCCTGGATTCAAATACAAATTGTATGTTTTCGTCTGTTGAATTCTCCTCGAACTGGCTTGATTCTGTGCGCAGATTCATGGTGTATGTTGTACCTGCAAGAGCTTCTGTGACTAGCACGCCGCCGCCTTCAGTGACAATATAGACTACATTAGAACCTGCGATTCCATCTGTGTTCAAGTCAACTGTAAGCGCGTTTCCAGATGCACTGCTGATTGTTCCATTTGTCTTTACAGTTCCAATGTTAAGCTCGAATGTGCCTATGAGCCCTGCAGTCGTAGAGTTCTGATAGCTGACTGTCTTTTCGCTGCTTGAGGAGTAATCGAATATTTTTAGGGACTGCTGGGTTGCATCTATCGAGTTATACCTAAGCACATATGTGTTTCCGGTCTTATCATTCCTGCTTGTGAGAATAAAATAATCGTTGATGTCAATGGCGGTATTCTCCTGGATGACTAGATCATTTGATGAATCACCCAATTTAAATGTCCCTTTGCTTGAGAGGAATGGAATGTTTGTGAAGGTGTTGCCGTTATTGTTCTTGAATGATATCTTGTATTCATCATCGCTGCCTGATGGAGCGAACAGTACTGCGTTTGTCGGGACTGTCTTCAAACCTTGATATAATATATCCCAATTTCCCAATAAAGAGTCCACCTGATCACCAAGATAATCTGAAAGGAACGTGCCTTTCTTCACTTTCTGGCCAAGAATTGATGCGACCCTGTATTTTATCTTTGATATCTTCAGGGTTGTACCTGAAAGAGATGCGATTATGTTCACGTATGCGCTTGTCTGCTTGTGGGTATTAATCTTGACTTCCTCCTCGAAATTTCCATCAACATAATTTTTGTCCTTGAATTCAATGATCTGCGCACCAATGAACACCTCTACAATATCATTGGATGATCCGCCTGATGAGAAAAGAATTTTGGTGATGCCTATGTAATTTCCACTCCCAAGATCCTGCACCTCTCCTTTTATCATGCTAGAAATCGGCAGGCCATCAATTTCAAGCATTACTTTTCCAGTTGACTGCTCAACAGAAAGAACCTTGATGTTGTATGTCCTTGAATCCAGTGTAATCTGTTTTGCCTGGCCTTTTTCTATTGTGTCTGATGCACCGCCGCTTAGCATCTGGATCTCGACAGTGTTTCCGGTTGTTGTCGCAAGAGTTATTGTATATGCCTGATCAAAAATGTATAGCTGCTGTCCAATCAGATCTTTCAGGCTGCTGCTTGAGATATCGCTTTCCAGTCCTGATTCAAATTCAAGCTCGTATTCAAAGAAGGCGTTAGTAGAACCTGTGTTCCTGGTGACTATCAAGAAATCTTCAACTTCGTTCTTTGAGTTCTTGGCCAAGCCTGCGTATGGATAGGGAAGGCCTGAAAAACGGAGATATTGGTTGTATTTTGTTGTGCCTTTTGTCTTGATCGTGCCGCTTTGCAGCTCTGGAATCTCTTTTGATGTAAGAACCGGGATAACATTAGCAAAAGTTTCGCCTATTTCAAGCTTATCTGAAGATGTCTCTGTCTTATAACTGCTGGCAGAAACCTCAAATGCAATGATTACTAGGCTAACTAAACATAAAAGCAATAGTTTCTTCATGTATCACCCTTTTTTTAGATATTACAAATAGTTCTTTTTTATGAGAAGATAGCTGCAGAAAACTCAAGATTTTAAGCCTGAGGTGGGTGCACCCAACTCTTCGAAAATCTTCTACGCATTCCGGAAAAAAACATAGATTTTGAATTTCCATATTAAATCACTCATTCACTCTTCAAACTCTTCAAAGAGCCACATCCTGCTTATAAAGGAGCATCATCCTCTTTTTTACCATGAAGATTATCACCTACCACTTCAGACTGTATCCCGATAAACAACAAGAACAGAAACTACTCATGACTTTAAATATTTGTCGCTTCACCTACAACACTCTCTTGAATACATTCAATAACAATCATGGCATTGCTCATCATGAACTGATGCATTTTCTCCTTACCATCAATGCCGCCATGAACATTTTGAAACGAGCGCTAGGGCAGGAACTGCCCGAAGTCACGCCTGTGGAGACTGAACCTCTGCCATTAAATATGGCAAGTTCGGCCAATGAAGCAGGACGCTCAGACCTTCAGACCTGAGACCTGAGTAGTTCACAAGATTTTTGATGTCACACCGCTGTATATAACAAGTGTTATCAAAAAGAGTATGTACAAGATAATCAGGAGCATTCCCTGCATCAGGCGGTTGAACCATCTTGCTTGCAGATATCGTATAAAAATAACAATAAGAAGGATCATAAAAGGGATGC
>CAYITV010000088.1:0-3858 GCA_964366285.1 Candidatus Woesearchaeota archaeon
TTTGATGCTATTACAAAAGCGTTTACGACAGGAGTTAAGGATATCTATAAAATCACTACACAAGATGGATATGAATTGACTGCAACTGGAGACCATAAAGTATTGACAAGATATGACAAACACACTGATTGGGTAAATGTTAACAAACTTAATCCTGAGCTGCATACTATTCTTATTCAATCTGGCGAAGGACGATTCAATGACGATTACAACCTACCGTTCACTGTAAAAAATGATGTTGTTGGGGAGAATGGGAGAAAATACCACCTCAATTTACCTTGTATGTGGTCAAAAGAATTAGGTCAAATACTTGGGTGGTTGGTTGGCGACGGATGGCTGCGGGATGGTGATAAAGATTGTAGAGTAGGATTTACTTTTGGAAAGTATGACATGGAAATTATGAACTATCTGAAACCCATCATCAATGGTTTCTATGGAACACCAGTGGCGGAAGTTGAGAGGCGAGGAGGTACTTTCCATCTCTCTTATCATTCAAAGTATTTTGTAGAATTTTTTAAGAAATTGGGAATACGTGCTTTGGATGCTGCTGAAAAGGTTGTTCCAGAATCTATTTTTACAGCTCCAAAAGAAATAGTGATAGGATTCCTCCAGGGATTATTCAGCTCGGATGGCACAGTTAGTGCGCAAGAAAACAATGGAATGTATTACGCTAGGCTTACGTCGAAATCAAAAAGATTGTTGCAGCAGGTTCAATTACTCCTTCTTAACCTTGGTATAAAATCTAGAATATATGACAGAAGCAGAAAACGAAGAGATCATCTGTTTGAATATACAACAAAGGCCGGACAACTAAAATACTATGCATCAGATGGTCTTTGCTATGAGTTACATATTGGCAAAGAGAATATTCCGAAGTTCTTACAACAGATAGGGTTCATAGGAAATAAACATGCTACGAAAATAAAATGCTTGCAGACAAAAGAATATAATGAGGATGTTTTTGAAGAGAGGATCGCATCAATTACCTCTGCAGGCAAACAAGAAGTTTATGATCTCACAGAGCCAAGAACTTTAAGCTTTATAACCAATGGAATGTTGTCACTAGATTGTGGTGAACAACCACTTTTGCCATATGAACCATGCTTTGCAGAAGGTACTCTCATTACTACAAGTGAAGGATTAGAGCGCATTGAAGATCTTTACCATGATCAACAAAAAGGAAGAAAAGTCCTCATTGCGACAGATGACAAAGTTTTAGGAGAAAAAGGTTTAACACTTCGGAAAGGTATTGTTGTCAAAACAGGCTATAAAAAAGTACTACGCTTGCATCTGTCTAATGGACAAGAATTGCGAGTAACACCCAATCACCAACTTTATACTTCCCGAGGCTGGGTAAATGCTGAAGACTTGAGTGAGAATGATTTTGTTCATATTCAAGATGGAACGGTTTTTGAAGATATGGATTCTATTGAAGAGTTGAAGAACAATCATGAAGACTTACTTTATGGCTGGCTTAGCGGTGATGGGTGGTTTTTGGAGGGAGAGCGTCCTTGTGTAGGTATTTGTTTTGGTTTTGATGAACGATATGCTCAACAAACATTAATACCCTCCTTTAGAAAAATTCTGAATTGTCGCGTAACTCCCTACATTGATAAAAATGATGTCATCCAAATAGCTACAGAGAAAAGAGAAGCGATTGAAAAACTAAAAAGAATGGGTTTCAAAAGCGGAAAAGCACCGAAAAAAGAGATTCCTTCATATATCTTCACCGCTGAACCATCAAGTGTGAGAGCATATTTAAGCGCTTTATTCAGCGCAGATGGGGAGGTAAGTACATATAGAAGGAGAGTGAGGCTGTCAAGTGCTTCCCCAAAACTGATAAGACAAGTGCAATTATTGCTTTTGAATTTTGGAATAAAATCAAGAATATCGGAATCAAGAGCTGACACAAGAGTGTGGTATGAACTTGCCATCAACGGGTATAGCTATAATCTTTTTGCATGTTATATTGGATTCTTACTTTCTCCAACAAAACATTTTGCACTATTAGCCAGATTAAACAGCAATCAACGACATCGTGCAGAGAGAAATTGTATTCAAGTAAAACAGGTTGAAGAGGACGGATTGAGCTGGGTGTATGACATTCATGAACCTGAAACACACTCTTTAATTGCGCAGGGGATGGTGGTTCATAATTGCAATCTAGGCAGTATTAATCTTTCGAAGTTCGTATTGGAAGATGGAAGCGACATGGATTGGAAAAGACTGAGAGATTGCGTGCATACTGGGATAAGATTCTTAGACAATGTCATTGATGTCAATAATTACCCGCTTCCAGAGATTGAACTGATGTCTAAAGGGAACAGGAGAATAGGATTGGGAGTGATGGGATGGGCTGAAGCGCTTGTGCTTCTTCATTTATCTTATAATTCTGGAGATGGATTGAAGAAGGCAGAGCAAACAATGAAATTCATAAACGACGAGTCAATGAAAGCTTCTGAAGAGCTTGCAAAAACAAGAGGGGTTTTTCCAAACTGGAAGAACAGCATCTTTGATCAGCATGGAAAACATTTTAGAGGAAACACAGCAAAACCTAGAAACTGCGCAAGAACCACGATAGCACCTACCGGAACCATTGGAATTACTGCTGGCTTGCAGGGCGCAGGGATTGAGCCATTTTTCGCTATTGTTTATACGAGATATAACGCAAAGGCGATTGATGCCATAAAGAATGGTGAGAAGCCTAATGAATCTGATGTGTTTTACGAGATAAATCCATTGTTTGAGAAAATAGCAAAGGAGAATAGTTACTTCGGGCTTGAGTCACACGAGCTGTTTGACAAGATAGACAAGAACCATAAATCACTTGTTGGGATTGAAGAGATCCCTGAAAGCGTGCAGAATCTCTTTTTGACATCGCATGACTTGAGTCCTGAGGATCATGTCAAGATGCAGGCCACTTTCCAGAGGCATGTTAATAATGCAGTTTCAAAGACGATTAATTTCAAGAATGAAGCTACAATAGAGGACGTGAATCATGCATATAATCTAGCATTTTCACTTGGATGCAAGGGAATTACAATCTATAGAGATGGATCTAAGAGCATGCAGGTGTTGAACTTTACCAATGTACAAGCACCAAAACAAAAGATATTACCTAAGAAAGAGGGTGCAGATGAGATTGTTCCTGAGGCTATGATGCAGGCTGTGATGATGAAAACTGCCGGCCAGCAACAAATAGAAAAACACGACTTTTCTACTGCACAACCAATGAGCAAGCATGAGATAATGCAATCTGGAAAATGCCCTGAATGCTCTGGCATTATAAAGGTTGGAGAGGGATGCTATACCTGCATGTCTTGTGGGTTTTCTGCTTGCAGTGTCTAGATTGTTATTCATTAGACCTTTGTTCATGGAGAAGAGCTTTCTGATGGTGGATGCTTGATTTGCTTATCAGCAGTAAATTTGATTCATTGAAATGATGGCATATAGAAAATCAGATCCTTCTCTTGTGCCTCTTCAATATGATAATGCCCAAGGCGATGATGAGAACCATGTAAACAAGAATGCTTGTGACTGCGCCTGCTGCTGAACTTGACTGATCTTTTGGCTGCTGAACTTCTTCCGGCTTGGTTTCGACAGATACTGGAACTTCCTTTTCTCCTGCGATCTTGCAGTTTGCAAATACTTCGTGGTCGCATACTAGTTTATCTTTAATGTGCACTCGGTCTATGATATTATTGTTTACCAAACCAAAAGTCAAAAGGTATGTATCTTTTTCTGGTTCTGTTATTTTTGTGTCATCTGGAAGGTCATTCTCAATGTGGATTGTATTGCCATAAAATGCATACTGGACATCCTTGTATGGATTAACATCTGTCATAAGACCAGAATCCA
>CAYITV010000089.1:0-3781 GCA_964366285.1 Candidatus Woesearchaeota archaeon
CTCTTTGAAAGAGAATGCCATACTTTACTTTTGTTGAAGGAGATTTATAAAGTTATTGAGGTCTTTTAAATAATGAGACTTTCTTTTCTTATTGATATGATCTTCACTTTTGGATGCTTGTTTTTAGTATCTAAAGCATAAACAGAAGCATGTGAGTAGAATGTTACGCTTCTTTTTTTAACGCTTAGATAAACCCCATATTAGTTTAAAATAATCAATATAACCTTGCGAAATTTCTTTATCTTTTATTAAAAATAATACTGCATTTCTTCCTTTGATGTGCCCTATTGCCACATAATCTTTGAAAATTTCAATCCACACTGGAGAAACCATCTTTTTTGGTAAATATCTGACTCTTGTAAACGGCATCTGCTCTCTAACTTTTCCATAATTTCGTGCATCAGCATCATAAATGTACTTACAAACGATTCCTTTCTTTATTCTCCTTTTGTGCCAGTCTAAAAGGAATCCTTCAATAAGTTCATTTCCAATTCTTGGGGCACCAATGATATATTGGGTTTCTCCTTTTTGCAGTGTTGATAATATTTTTTCATAAACTGACTTTATTCCTTTCAGCCCTTCATAAATTTCAGATTTAATTTTCTCTTTTTCTTCTCCTTTCAATCTTTTTAATTCTGGAATTAGTTTATCTATTTCTTTTTCTTGTTCGGTGATATATTCTTTTTTTTCCCGTAAGAATTCTTTTAAAAACTCTGGATCCGATACGCTGAAATATTTTTTATTTGATTTAATAACATAAGACACAAGCCCTTTTTGAATAAGTTTATCTAAGAATTCGTAGACTTTTGACGCGTGGATCTGCGCTTCCTTTACAATCCTTGTTGTTGTTGACTGGCCAATTCGCAGTAATGCCAAGTAAATCTTTATTTCCGTTTTTGTCAATCCTATATCTTCCAAGATTCTTGTGTTCATAATAAAACTTTGTTTCGCTTTTATATAAATCTTTGCTTATTTCACCCCCTTAGTAGGTGAAGAAAATTAAAATATGGATTCTGCTAAAAATCATTTATGAGTAGTGAAAAAAATAAACAAGTATTGAAAGCATCTTCTTATTATTTAGAAGATGTATTAAATCTGGACTTGGAATCGAGGGCAGAAAATGGCAAACTTTCGTTTGTTTTGCTAAACCAACCACCAGTTTGCGATTATCATTGTAGAAGGTGCTTTATGCCAGATTATAGAAGAAAAAGTTATTCCTCAAAACAATCTTTAACTTCAGAAGAATATCAAAAAATCTTGAAAGACGCTAGCGATAATGGAGTGATGTGTTTAGAAATTTCTGGTGAGGGTGAATCTCTTTTATCCCCAAATCTTCAAGGGATTATAGAATCTGCAGATAGAAATGGATTGATGACAACTCTTATCACAAATGGAAACACATTGAAGAAAGAAAGAATAGCTTATTATCGAGACCATAATGTTACTCTTGTCTTTAGTCTTCATACATTAGATAGAATTAAGTATGAACAAGATAATAAGTGTCCTGACAGTTTTGATAAGAAAATACAGCACATTGAAGAAGCAGTTGGTATCTACAGCGGAACGTTAACAAAAGAAAATTGGCATGATGTTTACAGATTAGCGATTCATGCAACATTACAGAGTGATAATCTAGATGAAATTCAGGCTTTAAGAGATTTTTGTCATCAAAGAGGAATATTCTTCAGCATCGCACCTCTTGCATTAGCTGGTTCAGCATTAGAACATCCAGAGATCCATCCAAAAAATGGAGAGAAACAAATTGAAGATGTTGTTTTATTTGGAGATAATTCCATTATCCACTCTCATAGTTCGAAAAAAGTTTTTGGAAGAGAAGTTTGTGGGACTGCCTTTTATGGATTAAATATTGGTTGGGATGGATCAATACTGCTTGACGCTCATTATGGTTACGAAGTTGGAGAAAAAAATTTACTTAGCAACATCAGAGACATTCCTTTTGAAAAAGCTATAAAAAAACAAAGAGAATATATGAGAACTCTTTTTGAAAATATTGATGGCTCCTGTCCTGTAAGGGACCCAAAAGGAAAGATTTTCTTAGAAAATGTACTCAAAGGAAAGATATCCTTATGAAGAAATTGGAGGAATTTTTAGAAGAATGGGATAGGAAGAATACAGAACAACATAATAAGATAGCATTATTTAATCCTGAAATGGTTGAAACTCTGAATATAGAGCAAAGACACTATTTTGTTAGAGTATTTTATCACTTAAGAGGGCATTTTGTTAATTTTTTATGGTACGCAGGTAATACTGCACCTAATGAACAAATTAAAAAAGTCATTTTAGATAACATCAGAGAGGAATTTAGTGGAAAAGAGAAGTCACATGAACAATTGTATTGGGAATTTGCCCAAGGTCTAGGGGTTGATTTAACAGATGAACTCCTCAATGAAAGAACATATGTTCCTTTTGCTAAAGATTTTAATAGAAAGCATTTAGAATGGTTACATTCACATGATTGGGAAAGCGGAATGGCTGCATTTTCTGCTTATGAAAGATTAGATAATATTGACTATGCTGATTTACTTACATTAGCAAAAAATTTTGGTGCAGAAGGACGATCTATCTTATTTTTTGAAGTTCATAGCAAGGTTAGACATTATGAAATGGTTAGTGAAGGTTTTAATCTTGGTGCTCTTTGGGATAAAAGTAGAGATAAAGTCATAGAGGCCTATGAATTCATATGGGATCACCAAAATGAAATGTGGAGAAATCTGAGTGATGCGGTTTTTAATCATAGCCTACCCTAAATTTTGCTCAATCTAATCAAATCTAGCCATTTATTAACTCCTAATTCTATATTAGAATAAACTAAGAAAGCAAAAGATAAAGAAAAAATATTTTTATCCTTATGATTATTCCTTGCAGCAATCGACTATCTTCTTGATGATGGCAGAGAGCTTACTGGAGAATTTCTGCTCCTGGATAGGCTCGATTTTCATTGTTTCTGTTGTCAAGGCAATCTTTCGTTTGAGACCAAAAAACAGAGCAAACAGTTCAAAAGCCATTTCAAACAGCACTTGAGCATCTGCAGTTTTCCCTTCCTTGAGCTCTTTTGTTCCTGTCTCGTACAACCTCATGGATGCTGCAAGCAAATGCTTGCTCATGCACCATTCTTCTCCCTGAGGATTGTCGACAAGTCTCTTCATGGTTGTTGTTCTGATATGCCGTACGGAATTCAGGAGATGAAGATATTTGGGATCATTTGTTTTCATATAGGAAAAATAGGCATGCTCTTCCAGGCTAATGAGATTCATAACCCCTATCGTAAGATCCTCATCTTTTGAAAGATCACTGCTCTTCTTTTCCATCTTCTTTATCCAGTTTTGTGCATTGTTGTCCATATTATTTCATCCAAAAATACATCGGTATTGACAACAGCAAGAGAGATATTATTGTGATAACTATGCCTTGAAATGGGAATAATACGCGGCCATTTATCTTTTTGATAAAGACGTGAATGCCATATGCAAACAAAGAGACTATTCCGCCTAAAACACTTCCAACAAGTATCTTATTCAACCAGTAAACCTTGTTGAGAAGAGATCCTGCTGATCCTGCAAGCAATAAAGGAAGGTATAAGTAATCGTTATTTATTTTGTATAATGGGATTACCGTCAGAAGGAATGATGCTAAAACTATGACGGATGTCTGGAACGGAAAATGATGCTTAATCTTCCTGGCTATCCAGATTCCCGTTGATATGCCGAAAGCGCCAATAAATATTCCGACTATGCTTGGATCTACGCCGTACATCTCT
>CAYITV010000090.1:0-3710 GCA_964366285.1 Candidatus Woesearchaeota archaeon
GAGGAGTGTTGTGAAAAACATCTCATTCAACCAGTATTTATTACTGATCATCCTAAGGAATCGACTCCATTATGCAAATTGAAGAGAGGAAGCAGGGAACTGATTGAGAGGTTTGAGCCTTATATTATGGGCATGGAGGTAGGGAATGCTTATTCGGAGCTGAATGATCCTTTACTACAGAGAACTTTCTTTGAGGAACAGGCAAGGCTAAGGACGAATAAGGATGAGATACAGCCTGTGGATGAGGACTTCTTGAAGGCTGTTGAGCATGGCATGCCTCCTATGGGCGGATTGGGGATTGGGATTGACAGGATGATCATGCTGTTGACAAATTCTGCTTCTATAAGGGATGTATTGTTGTTTCCTTTTATGAAACCTGAAGAGAACACTGAGAAAGACTAGGCTGAGATTTTTGTTCTTGTGGGGGGTGCCTGCAGGCACGCACAGCGGGATTACTTAAAACACCAAAAACAAAGATTTAAAAAGAAGGTTACTTACTATCTATTTATGAACAAAGAAAAGTATTTTATGGACATTGTAATAAACAAAGAGAAATTAAGTGATGATAGCATCATCTTTGTAGCTCATTGTCCTAGTTTGGGGATAGCGAGCCAAGGCAAGGATGTTGATGAAGCTCTTGCCAATATTAAAGAAGCTATTGAACTTTATCTGGAAGAACAGCCAGAAAAGTACAATGAACTTCCCGTTCATGAACTTCCACTCTTCTCAGTTGTTGAGGTGACAAGAAGTGCCAAAGCTACCCATATTGTCAGGTAAAGATGTTGTCAAGGCACTTTCTAGAATTGGTTTCGAGCATGTTAGGACAAAGGGAAGCCATGCTATCCTCAATAAAAGTACAGCACAGGGAAAGATAACAATTCCAGTTCCCTTACATAAAGAATTAGCTAAGGGAACTCTGAAAAGTGTTATGAGGCAAGCTGATCTTAATCTTGAAGATTTTCTCAAATTATTGTAGTTGGTAGTGAAAGCCTTATTTTGATATGCCTTTGATACACAATTGCTTATCAAAGATATTTTTTACCTCTTTCATCAGATTTTTCCTTAATTTGAATGTATTTCCTCCTTTTGCATATGCCATCCATCCCTGAATGCTATTGTAAATTTGAGTCTGGCTTACAATATTCATGTCATACTGTTCCTTCAGTTTGGATATTCTTTTTTTGAATCTCTTGATGTTTCTGTTTCGGAGCAGTCTGTAATGGTAGAATGTTTTAAAGCCAAGAAATTCAACTCCCTTGTACAATAGAAATATTTTTGATTTCTGAGGATGAAGCTCTAATTGTATACTCTTAAGATATTCTGTAATGTCGTGACGACATTTTTCTAGGATTTCTTTTTGCTTATGTATAATCACAAAATCATCTACATATCTTAGATAGCATTTCATCCTTAAAACATGTTTTACAAAATAGTCAAGGCCATTCAAATAGACATTTGCGAAGAATTGGGATGTCATGTTGCCTAATGGCATACCTTTTTCTTCACTGTCGAAGTTTTTTATGATGATTGTTATCAACCACAGCACTTTCTTGTCTCTTATCTTTTTTTCAAAAATTTTTATGAGAGTGTCATGGTGAACAGAATCAAAAAATTGTTTGATATCTGCTTTGAACACATAACCAATACCTTTTCCTCCTTTTCCATCTCTATTAGCCTTTCTCTTAAAAATATCAAACCTCTTCAATGCGGCTGAAGTGCCTTTTCCCATTCTATTTGCATAGCTATCGAAGATAAATATTCTCTCATAAATGGGTTCTATAACATTTACCAGCGCATGATGGATTATTCTGTCCCTGAAGCTTGATTTTCTAATTACGCGTGTTTTTGGATCTCTAATGACAAATTTCTTCAATGGCCTTGGCTGATATGCCATAGTTTCTAGCTCTTTCTTTAATAGAGTCAAATTACCCGCTAAATCCTTTTCAAATTCCTTGACATACCACTTAGAACTTTTGCCTTTTCTTGCCTTGCGAAAGGCTTTTTCTAAGTTCTTGTACGAGCACAATCTTTGATAGAGGTTACCATAGGATTTCATAGCAAAGGCGTCCTAGCATTCATAGATCATTCGACCATCCGCGATCTCGTTTCTTTTTGAAATTTCGAGTTCAGCAGCCTATCGTCCCTGAGGTTAAGGTCATCATCCCTATTGCGATAAGCCCTACGCAGACTAGCCTGTCCATACATCTCTCAGCACCACAGCTTGAGCATTGGCAAAAGGGCTTCCCACACACCTTTTATAGCTACTAGCTCTCGCCGTTGAATTTCATTCAGCATGTCATAACAAGCTGCAATTGGTATGGATAAGCGTGTGGTCCATGCCATTACCCCTCATCGCCTTGTTCCGGGAGAACAATCCTCAAAGTAATGAAAGCTAGGACACTTTAGAATTCTTTTTGTATTATAAAAAATTATTGAATGAGAAAAAAAAGGATTTATAATTTCCCTGTTTTTAGCAATTTTAGCGCTTGCTGGTAGCGTGTTGCTATTTCTGCTTGTTGTCGTTCTCGTTCTTGTTGCAACTGCGCTGTCAAGGCTTCTAAATTTTCGGGCCCCTGCGGGCCTTGGACAACTTGCACCCGACCATCCGCGTACGAGTACAGCAGCCTATCGAAACTGAGGTTAAGGACATCATCCCTATTGCGATAAGCCCTACGCAGACCTGATTGGTCTAATGGTGTATAGATAGATACTCCTTCTTCTGATGGAATGAGACCTTTTTGAGGATTATATGCTATTTTTTGATTTTTGACAGCAAAGGGAGCTTCAGTGACGTTCATTTCGTCAGTGCCTATAAAGGTGAAGCCATAGCCGTTGTCTGCCGGCTTTACCCCAAGATTGGAGACGAAGAGAGGAACTTTTGTGTTTTGTTTTCCGATAAGCTTGAGAACTAATTGTCGTAGATCTTCATTAGGACCTTCTTTTGGGAAGATGACAATGGAATCTGTATCAGCATAGGTTGAGGTTCTTTCTGGGAGAACATTCCAGTATCTGATGACTTGTTCTGGACTTAGGACTTGAATTCTTCCATTAGTTTCTTTGCTAAGAATTTGATTATAGCTGAATATTCTAGGAACATTAGAAAAGGAAAGAGGTTGACTAGATTGGTATTTGGTAGTATCTTCTATATTATTTCTTCCTCTAAAGAGTTCGTTATGCTGGGCAAGGACTGCTTCTCCTAACTCATCGTAGATTATATTTCCTACAAGAGGAACTGATGTTTCCACAACCGGGTTTCCTTTTAATTGATAGTTGCTTCCTATGTTGGTTTCTGTTTTCATTTTTTCTCCTTTTTGTCCTATAATGACTCTTTTAGAGAGATGTGAAGTGATATATAAATCTTTCTATTTGTTACTACTTTATAATTACATACAGGGCAAAGGTTTATATATTTCTTATTTATCTTACTATTAAGATGGAACAAGAAATTAAAGAAATAAGAACCATTAAAATCACTGAAAAAGGGCAGATTTGCATACCTCGGGAGGCTAGAGATATTGCCGGATTTGAGGAAGGTTCTAAGATTAATCTTATTGTATACAGCGATAAAGTTGAGCTTAGACCTATGAAGAAGGGCATGAGCGACGCTATGATGGCAATGCTTGCAAGCGAAAATGCTCTTGCTAAAAATTGGCTTTCAAAAGAGGATGAAGAGGCATGGAAAGATTTGTAAAAGGAGATGTTGTTGTTTT
>CAYITV010000091.1:0-3706 GCA_964366285.1 Candidatus Woesearchaeota archaeon
GTTGAGGATGAACTTGAGAAGGGAAAGCTTTACAGGTTCATGCATCTCTTCAATTTCAAGGACAAGAGGTTTCATTCCATTGAGATGAAGCAGGAACTGAATGCCAAATTAATACACTGGCTGCCTGTGTCTAATGATGTTGTCAATGTAGAAGTGAAGATGCCTGATGGATCAACAAAAAGAGGCATTGCGGAGCATACAATAAAGCAGGCAAAAATAGGAGATGTGATACAGTTTGAGAGGAAGTTCTTCTGCAGGCTGGACAAGATAGAAAATGGGACATGTGTGTTTTATTACACGCATCCGTGATGGTATTAGCTTATGGTAACATGAGAAGGAGTTATTTTAAAGCCAGAGCAAGAAAATATATGAATAGATAACATCTAGAATAACAAAAAAATGGCAAGTTTGAGATATTAAAATGGTTTTAGAAGTTATAATAAACGGAAATGGAGATATCTTAGATTTTGTTAATGTTCCAGTCGATAATACTGAAATAAAATATTGGGATAGTGGAAGAGTAAGGTATATTTCTGGGAGTGACGATAGAATAAAATTAACTATTCGTGGCATTAATTAAAAGCAATTCTCATTCTTTTTAATGCAGTAATCTAGCTCCGTTTAAAAAACTGTAGAAACCTTTTTAAACCACTTTTGACCTGTTTCAATTAATAAACCATGGAGGAAATAAAATGGCTGAAGCATCAAAGGAAATGACAACAAAAGCGTATGAAGCCGTTGAACTTGCAAAGAAGACAGGCAAGATAAAGAAGGGAGCTAATGAGGCTACCAAGGCAATAGAACGAGGGACAGCAAAGCTCGTATTAGTTGCAAAGGATGTAAATCCTCCAGAGATCATAATGCATTTCCCTCCCTTATGCAAGGAAAAGAATGTGCCGCTGATTGAGGTACCGAGCAAGGAAGAATTGGGAGCAGCTGCAGGACTGAGCGTGCCTACGGGCGCAATAGCAATTGTTGCCGAGGGCGAAGGAAAAGAATTGGTCAAGGAAATTGCATCCAAACTGAAGCAATAAAATGGAAAAGAAATATCCTATAAGACAAGACCAGCAGCAGGAAAGGAAGAAACCAAGCGGCCCATCGCAATCAATACCTGCAATAGTCGAAGAAGTAGTCGGAAGAACTGACACAAGAGGTGCGATAACGCAGGTAAGATGCAAGGTTCTTGACGGGCCTGAGAGAAACAAGATCCTAAGAAGAAATGTCAAGGGGCCGATAAGAGAAAAGGACATCATCATCCTCAGAGAGACAGAGATTGAAGCACGCTCGATGACACAGGCGAAGAGAGG
Organism: Candidatus Woesearchaeota archaeon; assembly: GCA_964366285.1. Lineage (GTDB taxonomy): Archaea > Nanobdellota > Nanobdellia > SCGC-AAA011-G17 > UBA489 > CAYJXC01. Next base: position 1,308 of record CAYITV010000091.1, read on the forward strand.
AAAGAAGAGGTAAATAATGACTAAGTGCACCTTCTGCGGAAACATAATAGCCAAAGGCACTGGAATGATGTATGTGCTAAAGGATGGAAAGATATTGAATTTCTGCTCTAAGAAATGCAAGAAGAATCAGCTTAAACTAAAAAGGAATCCGGCAAAACTGAAGTGGACAACCAAATACAAAAAATGATTGAAAGAACCAATATCATCCATGCTCATCAGGAGCGGATGCTGAGATTGCATTATGGTTCAAGAAAGAGGAGATATATGCATACCCAAAGCGTACATGACAAGCATATAGTTTAAAAAGAATGCATATATCATAAGAGAGGTAAAAAGATGGCAAAGAGAGACACTATTCCTACAGTGATTTATAACATAGCAAGAAAGGCAAGGGAACTAAAAAAAGCGCTTGAACATTATGAGGAGCCATACTGCGAGATAACGCAGAACGAGAAGGGGGTACGGGTTGATGTAAGGCTTCCAGCTGTGAAGAAAAGAAGCATAGACCTGAGAATGAACAGCAGAAAGCTGGAGGTAAGGGGGGAGAATGGAAGAAAGAATTTTTACAAGATCATTGACATACCATCTATTGTTGATATAACCAGGGCGCGCGCTGTCTACACCAAGGAAACATTAAGGGTAATGCTGCCTTACCATCGTGCTTTATAGACGCTAGATTCCATAGTTAATCGGCACTGGAATATCCATGCTTTTGAGCTCGTGCTCGCATTCCCTGCAGAGATATGGGTTTGTATGTGCGGTTTTCCTGATCTCATTCCTGCAGGATACACACTTTCTATAACGGCCTGACATAAGATTCACCCCCCAATTGTTAATAATATGCAACTATGCACTCTTTCAGTGCTGCCTCTTCAATAGCCTCGGCCTCGTCGAGATGCCTAGGGCTGCTTATCAGATGCGATTCATTTTCAACCTGCAGATAGTACATACGGCACCCCCTATAGGGCCAATAGAACGAGTTATGGATGTTGTTTAGCGATGCGTATGAATGATGTAAATACTGCATATACTTTTTTGTTTTATGCATCAATGTAGCCACGCATGAATGCTTCTTCACTAGCAGAGATCTCATCATCCTCCAATAGAGTCTCGATCTCTTCCTCTGTGTAGAAGTCATCATCGCTCAGTTCAAAGTCATGTTCTTCGTTCTGCTTCTTCATTTCAATGACCCCCTTCAGCCCAGAGATTATCTGGCTGGTTTGATTTGGTAACCGGATATTTTCCGATTACAATGAATTGCTACACAAAAAGCAGATATAAACTTGTGTTGTAGCTTTGGAGACAACAAAAATGATTGCATAATTCGGATAAAATGTGATAAATTTGCATGATAATCATACCATAGATAGTAATATTATGCTGGAGATTCCAAATTTGATATGAAAGTTGTTATTAAATATGTGTTGTATAGAAAGCAACAACATTTATATAGAAGATAGAATACCACTATTCATAGTATGATGCGAAAGGAAGATGTATTGGAGGGATTAGGATTCAGCAAGAATGAATCAAAGGTCTATCTTTCTCTACTTCGCCTTGGTCCAAGCACTGCAGGCAGTATAGCAGCGCGTGCAAACATACATAGAACTAATGTTTACGACGCACTTGATAGGTTGGCAGAAAAAGGGATTGTTACTTATATATTTAAAGGAAACAAAAAGTGCTTTGAGGCAGTAGATCCAAACCAGATTGTTGAAATTCTCAAGGATCGCATGGCACAATTCGAAACAAGCGTGCTTCCCAGCCTTAAGCTAGATTATAAGTTCTCAAGCGAAAGCAACAAAGCACATATATTTGAAGGTATCAGCGGAGTGAAAACAGTAACGGATGACATGCTGAAAGAAGGAAAAGAGATACATGCATTTGGAATTCCGAAGGACGTTTCAGAAAAACTAAAGAGTTTCATTAACATCTTTCATAAAAGAAGGACTGAGAAAAAAATACCAATGTACCATTTGTATGATGCAGATGCACAAGAAAGAATGAAGTTCCTTAATTCCTTGCCATATACCAAAGCTAAATACATCCCACATGATGTCGAAAGCCCGGCAACTACATTAGTTTATGGGCATAAGATCTGTTTTGTCATTTGGTCAGAGCCGCCTCTTAGTATTCTAATAGAAAGCGAGAGAATGGCCCGCCAATATAAGAAGTATTTTGATTACTTGTACAAAATAGCAAAAGATGGTTAAGTAGAAAGCTTATTGTGAAAGAAATCAAGAACCTTATCTCGCTGTTCTTGCAGCTCCTGATTGAGTTCTAGGGAGCGCAAAACTGAAATAAGATGCCTACGCTCTTGTATTAAGTTCAGTAAAAGCTGTTGTCGCTGCTCTCCTAGTTCGATAGTTTGATTAATAGGAACGCGATCCCGACGCTTA
>CAYITV010000092.1:0-3695 GCA_964366285.1 Candidatus Woesearchaeota archaeon
GTTGGATAATAATAAGGGTGAAAACCCACTTATTCTTTTAACTTTCTACAGAGCCACTTCTGTTATATCATTGATAAGAGCTGTGCGTCTTTCGCTAGAGAGCTTCTTGCCTGTGCTGTCATAAACATCCTTGTCTGAGAATAGAAGGTTGATATGTTCAATGAATAAGGGAAGAGTGCACATGTATCTGCCATTTTTGTTTGGAAGCTTTCTGGCAGTATCCCAGTTTTTTCCTTTATAGGTTCTAGTTGTTGCTATATGCAAGTCTGGATGTTCTTTCGTTTCTGGAAGTAGGATTCTCATGTCAAATGCAATATTTTAATCGTTTATAAATCTTTCTATTTGTAACCATTATTAAGTAGTTAAGTTATTACAGCTAAATCTTTATAAAGTTAACCATAGCTAATTTTTCTATGGCACGCCTATTATTGCATCCACAAGAGGTTGAAGTCTTTTATATTTTGCCAGCAATCAGAAGGCATCTTGTCATGTTCATGAAAGAGCGTGGATTAAAGCAGAAAGAGATTGCCAAGCTTCTGGAGATTCAAGATGCAACAGTGAGCCAGTATGTCAGCGAGAAACGAGGGCACCAGATTGAGTTTGGAGGGAAGGTTCTTGAAGAAATCAAATCATCTGCGACACGCATTACCAACCGAGGCATGTTGCTGATGGAAATACAGCGGTTGTTGAAAGTGATTCGAGAATCAAAAGTCCTCTGTGAGATTCACCGAAAGTTCTCATCTGTTCCGATGGGATGCGATCCTTTAGTGATGGGATGCACCGAGAAGGAGGAATTGATTCATGTCACAGCCAAAGGTTGATATCGTCATTGATCGTTCAAGGTATGATGAAGCGAATCCTGACAGATCGGTCTATATTGCAAAGCCAGGATTGACACGCGAATTAGTTGTTGAGATTTCTCACCAGAAGAATGAACCTGAATGGATGCTACAGAAAAGACTACAATCTTTTGAGCTTTTTGAAAAGACAGCAATTCCTACTTGGGGACCTGACTTGAGCAGGCTGGATTTGAATTCGATAGCATATTATGTTGTTCCTGGTGTGAAGGAATCGACGAAGTGGGAAGACCTGCCTGATGACATTCGCAGAACTGCGGAGAGAATTGGGGTGCCAGAAGCTGAACGAAAAGTACTTGGCGGAGCTGGTTTTCAATATGACAGTTCGATTGTGTACCACAACATCAAAAAGGAATTAGAAGAAAAAGGAGTGATTTTTGAGAATATGGATGCTGCTGTGCAAAAATATCCTGAGATAGTGAAGAAATATTTCATGACAAAATGCATTCCTGTTAATGATCATAAATTTATTATGCTACATGCAAGCGTATGGTCGGGGGTGACTTTCATATACGTGCCACCAAACGTAAAGGTTGGTCTGCCATTGCAAGCGTATTTCAGAATGAATGCACAAAGCGGCGGACAGTTTGAACATACATTGATCATTGCTGATAAAGGAAGCGAGATTTCATACATTGAAGGCTGCAGTTCACCTCGCTTTGAGAAAGATGGATTACATGCTGGATGTGTGGAACTATTCGTGATGGAAGGAGCAAAGATTCGTTACATGAGCATTGAGAACTGGAGCAAAAATACCTACAACTTGAATACAAAGAGAGCAATTGTTGAAAAGAATGGAAGAGTCGAATGGCTTAATGGAAATATGGGAAGCCAAAAGACTATGCTTTACCCTTGCAGCGTGCTAGTTGGAGAAGGAGCAAGCTCAGACAGTTTAGGCATTGCATTTGCAGGGCCAGGACAGAACCAAGACACAGGATCAAAAGTTATCCATGCAGCACCGTATACTAGTTCTGTGATTCGAGCAAAAAGCATCAGCAAGAGCGGGGGGATTTCCAGTTATCGTGGACTGGTGAAAGTCATCAAGAAAGCGAAACATACCAAATGCAGTGTCACATGCGACGCTCTTCTCCTTGACAACAAGTCAACATCAAACACCTATCCCTTCATGAAGATTGACACAAACAAGGTTAATATTGCACACGAAGCAACTGTCGGCAAGATAGGAGATGAAGAGATATTTTACCTGATGAGCAGGGGATTAACACGTGAACAAGCAATGCAGATGGTTGTTAGCGGATTCATTGAGCCAGTAGTGAGAAGCCTGCCGATGGAGTATGCAATTGAGCTCAATAAGCTAATTGAATTGGAAATGGAAGGCGTGGGATAAGTGCCATATGATTACCAAACAAGATATTGTGAAGCTTTCAGAGAAGAACCAAGAACCGCAATGGTTTACTGAGAAGAGACTAGATGGGCTAAAATCATTCATGAATTTTGATGACAATATCATCTTGGATGACATGCATTTGCCAGATAGTTCTAAGAAACAAACTGTGCAGGCATCCACCACTATTGAAGTAATGGACTTAGCAACAGCATTGCACAAGCATGATGAATTAATAAAAAAATATTTTATGACGATTGTGCAGCCTACAAACAGTATTTTGGCGCTGCATACGGGTGTTGTCCAGGATTGCATTGTAATCCACATTCCAGAAGGGACTGTTGAAAAGAATCCCATAAAGATATCTTCGCCATTGCATGCCTCTTTTAGCCATATTATTGTGATTGCCGAGCCAAACAGCAGGGCAACTATCTTGGACTTAAATCTGCCAAATGCGTTTGCCGATGATGATTTTTCTTCGCGTGTTGTTGAAATCGTTGCAAAAGAAGGCTCTTCTATAGCTTATGCTTCTGTCAATACTTCTCATGGCCATTCTTTCATTGCGAAGCAGGCAAATGTTGACAAAGATGCATCTGTGCAGTGGATTGAATGCTCATTTAACAGCAACATCATTCATGCAAATCTGACTGCACGGCTTGCTGGAGAGGGATCGTCAACGGATTTGCGAAGCTTATTCATCGGAGAAGGAGATGCTGCATTAAACCTTGATGTCAAGACCATTCATGATGCTCCGAATACCAAAAGCAGGATGCTTGGGCGAGGGGTGCTTCATGGGCGGGCAAGGGCTGTTTCTAAAGGGTTAGTAAAAATCCAGCAAAATGCAGCAGGATGCGATGGATTCCAGGAGCAGCATGGTTTGTTATTAAGCGAAGAAGCATCTTTTGATCCCGTGCCTGTGCTTGAGATTCATAATGATGACGTTAAATGCAGCCATGCAACAACTGTCAGCGACATAGATGACGAGAAAATCTATTACATGATGTCGCGAGGATTGGACAAGGCAATGGCACGGAGAAGCGTTGTTGAAGGGTTTGTTGGGTGCATCACTAAAGAAGCTCCTGAAGAAGCCAGCCATATTGTAGAAACAATTATCAGAGAGAGATTACTGGAGATGCAACATGCTCACTAACGCAGATGTACATCTTGAAGCGGATAAGATAAAGCAGGATTTTCCGATCTTGCAGAGAGAGATCCATGGACAGCCTCTTGTTTATCTTGACAATGCAGCAACAACGCAAAAACCAGCAAGCGTCATCGAGAGCATGGAAAGATATTACTCCTTGTATAATGCCAATATTCATCGAGGGGTATATCAGTTAAGCGAGGAGGCAACAACTGCATATGAACGTGCAAGGCAGAGAGTTGCTGATTTCATAAATGCGAGCTATGAAGAGATTGTGTTTACGCGTGGAACAACAGAATCATTGAACCTGCTTGCATACTCTTTGGGAAAGACATTACGAGAGGGAGAC
>CAYITV010000093.1:0-742 GCA_964366285.1 Candidatus Woesearchaeota archaeon
AATAGGAATAAATCCGAAAAAACGCAAAGAAAGCAGAATAATCAACCAAGAAGATAAAAGAATTGCTAGAAGATACGTAATATTTCCGGATATTCATAAGCAAGATATATAAAGAACAGCATATCAACAATTAATATGGACGAACTTAAACTGCTGCAAGAAACAAGGCGAGATTTGGATTGGCTCCATGAAGACTATAAATCGATTAGAGAAAGGTATGGCGGCAGGTTCATTGTGCTAAAAAACCAGCAGATTATTGCTTCAGCAGCAACAAAAAGGCTGGCTTATGAAAAGATAGACAAGTTAGGCATCGCCCAGCATGAAGTGCTTATTGAATATATACCAAAAAAGAATGAAATAGTGATATTCTGATGAAAGCAAAAGTAGCTACCTACCTCAAAGAAGCAAAAGAGACCTATCTTAACCTGCCTATTTCAATTCGCGCCCCGCACGGCGTACTAAGGGTAAATGCCATAATCGACACAGGCAGTCCAAAAACAATTATAGGGTATGAAGAATCCAGAAGGCTCCAGATACCATTCAATGAAAGTGCAAGTTCCCTGATACGTCTCGGCGGGGGAGCATACCAAATGTGTGAATACGACAAGATAAAGCTGATTCTTGAAGCAGAAGACCAGCAGAGGATAGAAGAGCAGCTTCCAATCAAGATAATCAAGCCAACATCAGCAAAAGAAATTCCATCCGGCTTCAGTCTTATTATAGGAACAGATTTCCTCAAGGA
>CAYITV010000093.1:752-3691 GCA_964366285.1 Candidatus Woesearchaeota archaeon
CTACAAGCTATTTTGCGACATCAGAAACAGCGATGCTTATCTTGAAAAGTAATTCAACTGCATGCCATCAAATCAACTATTCAATTAGCTTATTCAGATCAATTAATCATTGCATTAGAATTCGCTTAATGTCTTCCACCTTAAAAAGAAGGTCCCAACAACGCAATAATAAAGACTGCCAAAAAGCTTTATAAATGGTCATTAATAAGTTCACAACATGGCACAAGTGTATTATGTAATAAGCGATCCTAAAACAAGAAAATCCTATCAGAAGGCAGTGGAAGAGGTATTTTTTATTGGAAAAAAGATAGGAGAGACAGTGCCTGGAAGCCAATTAGGGCTTACTGGATATGAGCTGCAGATAACAGGCGGATCAGACAGCTCAGGCTTTCCGATGATGAAGTACATAGAAGGACAGGCAAGGAAGTCATTATTGATGTCGAGAGGGCCAGGAGCAAGGGAGATAAACAAGCCGGGAATCAGAAGAAGAAAGACTGTTGCTGGAAATACGATATCACCAAGCACAGCGCAGGTAAACATGAAGGCAGTCAAATATGGAACAAAATCCATACCAGAACTGCTTGGAATACAACCAAAGGAAGAGGCTAAAGCAGAAGCGAAGACAGAAGTGAAACCAGAAGCTCCCAAAGCTGAACACAAACCAGAAGCAAAGAAAGAAGCTCCAAAAACAGAAGTGAAAAAGGAACAATCTCCAGAAAAAAAGAAGGAAGCAAAGAAAGAATAAGATTTTTCCATAACAAACCAGAAGATTTTCTAGAGTTTCCGGAAATAAACATAGATTTTGAATAAATATATCTTAATATTCATTCACTCTTCAAGTAGCCGCCCCCTGCTTATAAAGAAATGTGAGTAAATCTCCTTGATGAAAGTTAGAGTAAACATTTCTAATTTGTATGAAAGCACATTTCGTTTTTACATACAAGATGAATTTAGAAAATCTCTCTTCTTGATCCTTAAAGAGAAATATAGATATTTTGGTGATATAGCACAAAAATTGAAAACCGAACGAAGAAATCTTTTTAGTGTGAGAAAAGGATGGCGACTGAGAAAAGGCGAGAAGAGAATATTTATGATAAATGCTCAAATCTTGAAAAAAATAAAAGATGAAACAGGATGCACAGACGAAGATATTGAAAGAAATATCGTGAGTATAAAACATGGTCTCAATGGGTTAGAAAAAGAGATGGGACTACCAATTGAACTGGACTCTAAAGAAACTGAGGCGATTTCAATGGAAGGGGCTCTTTTTGATTATATGACAGAAAAACAGCTCGAAGAACAATTAAACAACGAAAAGAGAATTGAAAATGGACAGAAAAACAAGGATGGATATGTTACAATTTTCCAAAGTATAGAAAAGGAATACGTAGAAGGATTAAGAAAAAGAGGGTTAAAACCAGTGCTTGAAGAAGATAATAATTTCTTTTATGTTCATTATCGAATGCCAGGCACAAACAAAAGGAAAGCGGCAACGATACCAAAGAGGATTGTATTTGATGAAGAATGGGCAAAGCAATTTGGAAAATGGATGGGAGATCGATGTGGTGGACCTGGAAAAATTGGTGTGGCAAATATAGAGTGGACATTTGTAGAAGAATTTGAGCAATTCATTAAGAAGAGACTATACCAAAAAGAAGTTGATGTGTACATGACATTAAAAGAAGGAGGACAAATTCCAGAAGAAGCTATCAAGAATATAAAAAAGAAAATTTGCAAAACACAATTAGGGGATTATGCATATCGTGCCGAAGTAAGCAATGCTATTCTCAAGCACAACATATTTGATATCTGTGAAAGAGATTTATATGAGATACTAAGAAAAAGTAAGAGGCCTGTAAGGTTGGCATTTTACGCTGGATTATTTGAAGCAGAAGGATCAATTGAAAGGAAGTCAGGAATAATGTCTTTTTCTTTTGGATCAAGCTTAAATGACAATAAAAAATCAGAAGAATTAATGGAGTTACACAAAAAAGCAGTAGCTTTACAAGTATTATTAAAAGAAGATGGATTTAAATCAAGAATATCAAGAAAATGTGCGAGAACGAAAAAATCAAGCATCATAAAGTATGATATTAATCTGTTGACCTCTAAGAAGACAAGAGAGTGGGAAGTTAGCTTTATAAACGAAACTTTTCTACCTTATATCACACATCCTACAAAATTAAAAACGTTTGAGGAGGTATTTCCATACATGAAGAAAAAGACTCCAGAAGGAGAGAAAAAGACGCTGAAAAAGCAATCAGTGAACCTGCAACCAGTGTTGAACATTGGCACCGTTGGACAATAGGCAAGCAAAGGCTGCCAGCCAAAGACGTTGACAATGGCAAAACAACACTTATTTCTAAGTTAAGCGGAAAATGGACTGACACTCACTCAGAAGAAATCAAGCGAGGCATTACTATCCGTCTAGGGTATGCAGATGCAACCTTCTACAAATGCGAAAAATGCGGAGAGTATGGCATAAGTGAGAAGTGTGTGTCATGTTCTTCTACAGCAACAGAGACAAGAAGAGTCTCTTTCATAGATGCACCTGGACATGAATCTTTGATGGCAACGATGCTTTCTGGTGCTGCAATAATGGATGCGGCAATACTTCTGATTGCTGCGAATGAATCATGCCCGCAGCCGCAGACAAGAGAACACTTGATGGCTTTGGAGATAATCGGATGCAAGAGTATAATCATAGCACAAAACAAGATAGATCTTGTATCAAAAGAAGATGCGATGAAAAGTTATCAGCAGATTAAAAACTTTGTAAAGGGGACGATAGCTGAAAATGCCCCCATAATCCCGATATCTGCGCAGCATAATGTAAATATTAATGTGCTGATACAGGCAATAGAAGAAACTTTTCCGACGCCAACAAGAAATGCTGAAAAAGAGCCAATAATGTTCATAGCAAGAAGCTTCGATGTCAA
>CAYITV010000094.1:0-3474 GCA_964366285.1 Candidatus Woesearchaeota archaeon
TGTGTAGGTTCATATGATCTGTCACCCCTTTAAACTCTCTTGTTTAAAAGGGGTGGATGAAACTGAAAAACAAACAGATCTTGGACGAACTTCGGAAGTTTTACTTCCGGCATCAATGGACGCATAAGGAAGTGCAGCAGTATCTGAGAGACCATTATGGCATTGATCTTAGCACGAGAACGCTCAAGCGATGGAAACAATCGCTTGTCAAGGATCCTTTCTGGAGCGGCCCCTGCCAGCCGTCTGCAGTACCAGTAACGAAGGTACTGCGCTGCCATATCGAGCGCATCATCCGTTTTCGTGAGAAAACAGGATATGGGCCACTTATCCTGAAGCACGTCTTTCCTTTTGGCTTCTCAGAGAGCACATACAAAAGGATTATCAAAGCAAACGGCTTATCCAGGGGGAGCAAGATGGAAAATATCCGTGTTCACTGGGTTAAATGGCAGCGCGAGCATCCTGACAGCCTTTGGCAGCTGGATGGAAGTCAGAATGAGGATGGAACATGGACGCTGCCAGTCATTGATGACTGCAGCAGATACTGCATTGGGATTAAGAAAGTCATGACGCAAACTACAGCAGAGATTACAGCCTTTCTTGAAGAGCTCTTCAAGATTCATGGCATACCGCGAGAAATCCTTACAGATAATGGAAGCGAATTCGGAGGAACAAGCAAAAACAGTGAGTTTGATGAGTGGTGCGAGAGGTGGAGAATCAAGCATATCAGATCACGAATTCACAAGCCCACGACTGTGGGCAAGGTAGAGAGGCATCACTTAACGCTCCAGCAGGAGATCTCCTTCTGTAAGGGTGATCTTGAGCTCTTTCGCTATCGATACAACCATATCAGGCCTCATCGAAGCCTGAACATGAAAACACCAGCTCAAGTCTATTTTGATCTCCAGAAAAGGATAAAAATGAGTGAACCAAAACCACAGGAGAGGTGGTGACAAATCATGTGGACCTGGACACTATTATCTTACGACACCCATTCTATACTGGTTTGTTTTCCGACCACGGCCTGTGTTTGTTACACGTGTTCTCGGTGGCGCCCTTGGTCCTGAAACTGGTGTAGTGTATTGTGTTGATTTTGTTGGCATCTGCTTTCCTCCTTTAGTACAATATATCACTATTGAGTGTAACAGGGATTATTTAAAGATTTGTGTGCTATAGTGTGTCTAATGGGCTGTTCTATCGTGTGCACGCAGGGAAGGACGCATCTTCTCATAACCCTTGCCTTTATGCCTTAACCCTCGTGATTTCCTTGCTGAACTTGTCAAACCACGGAAAACTCTGCTTTTATGCTGCTTATCAGCAATCCATCTAATCTTAGGATCTGATAGAATGGAAGGGCTTCTGGGATCTATAAGGATAATTTCAAACCAGTAATGTCTGCCATCCTTAGCAATCATATAACTGTTTAATACCTCGCAGTTCCTGAATTTCTTGTTAGCGCGCTCTTCTGCTATTGTTTGATAGTTCTTGTTCACAATCTTCTTTCTTCTCTGTGTTTTTGGGCGGCGGCCAGCCTTTAACTGTTCGCGCATTCTTCCGCCACGGTTTACCCTTACCCTTGTAAGAATAAAACCAGGCTTGGCCCTATAACCTAGAGAACGTGCACGGACAAGGTTTGTAGGCCTTTCTATTCGAATAACCACATTTTCCTGGCGCCAGGATGTCATCCTTTCCCTTAACAAGACTGGATCTGGATGCTTCCAGGATTCTGACAGATGCTGATACAAACCCATAGAAGATGGTGATAAATGTTGATTTATAAAGGTTATTGGTTGGATTTTTTGTATGATTGCACAAAGGTATAATCTTTAATTTAAGATTGAAATGAAAAACTGAATATTAGTTTCTTATTGGAAACTCATGGAAGAAATAAGATATATCATAAAACTTCTTAATTCATAATGCTGTATCTTCAAAAACGTTTATGTTCTGCGACATTGGTTCACACAGTCTTACATCAACAGCCACTTCCATAAAGGAATGAACTTGATATTTTTCTGTGTTTTTTCATTGTCTTTTGTTATTATTATCATTTCCTTAGTTTTTTTAAAATCTTCTTGAAATTTCAGCAATGCTCCCATCTCTCTTTTATCGATCTCATCAGAATAGGAAACATTTATTGCACTTAGGCTATTGTCTTTGTTTTTAAGTATAAAATCAACTTCTTCCTGATTTGGACCTTTCCAATAATAAATTTCTCTTTCTTTTCTTCTTAGTTCAAGAAAAACCAGGTTCTCTGCAAGCCTTCCCTCATCTTTTGAAAATTTAAATGATACAGCATTTCTTAATCCATTATCTATGCAATAAACCTTCCCGGCCCTTACTTTCTGCTCTTTTAATGAATAAGAAAAGTGGTCCATGATGAAAAACAAGAATGCCTCCTTGAAATATGAGAAGTAATCTTTAATTGAATCATAGGCTATTCCAAGAGAATTTCTCATGTTTCTTAGCGAAACGGGGCTTGTAAAATTAGATATTAAGAATAAAGCCAAATCACGCGTTTTCTGATTGTTTAAATTGTACCTGTCGACTATATCCTTATAAAGAATATCATCAAAATATTGCTTGAGAATTTGCTGCTTAAACCGCTCTTCTTTTAGCACAATCTCCGGGAAACCGCCTAGCTCAAGGTATTCATGTAATTTATTTAATATAATGATCTTTGTTTTTTCCAGCAAAATGCCTTTTTCAACATTTTCTTTTTTTAGCTTAATATCCTTAAACAAAAGGAATTCTTTAAAACTCAAGGGGAAAACTTCAAAAGTCAAGTTTCTTCCTGTAAGGAGGGCCGAATATTCTTTTTTTAATAAATAAGAACAAGAGCCAGAGATAACAAACTTGTCATTGCTTTTTAAATCGTATTTCTTTCTTATCCATGATTCCCAGCCATCTTTTTTGTGTATTTCATCAAGGAATATATATGCTTTCTTGTCTGGATTTAGATTGCTTCTGTAACCTTCATAAATCTCGTCCAATGAGTCTTGAGATAATTTTTTATCATCAAAATTAACGAACAATATTTGGTTGGGAGTTATGCCATTTTTTAAAAGCCTGCTAATCATCTGATACATTATTGTAGATTTTCCAGATCTTCTTACACCAGTTATTATTGTGATTTCTTTTATATCAATGGAGTCAATAAGTGCATCGTATTCCGGCCTGTGTATCCCTAAAAGCTCTTTCACTAACTCCTTGTTTTCCCACCATGGGTTCCATTCATTGAGTTTTTCAAATTCCATGCTACATTATGGTGTAACAAATACTATATAAATGTTACGTTTTGGTGTAACCTACTATTAGACACAAAGATGCAGTTGAATGTGCCTGTGTGTAGAATCAGGTTTTGCTTGTGTGGAACATATATACTGCAGCATACTAATTCTTATAAATTATTACTATTTTAGAATGGTAATACATCAGGGGGGATTTGATGAAAGGATTAATGCAGATGATCATTGG
>CAYITV010000095.1:0-3450 GCA_964366285.1 Candidatus Woesearchaeota archaeon
ATCTAGCCCCCGATTTTTGATTTTCGGCCTACCATCACTGCAGCGCTGAGGAGAGACTCTTCCATCTAAGGTGAAATTCACTTAAAACCCCTATATAAAGCTTACTATTTTAAATAGTTCTGTCTATTTATCTCTTTTCTCTTCTACCATTCCTATAATTCATTCTTAAATATAAACATTTCTATTCAAAAAAAGAGATATTGAATCAAGCCTCAGAATTATATCATTAATCGCAATAAGGATTTAATTATCACAATTGGCACAAGTCAGGTTACAATGTAGTCGCAGATGCAGTATTCCCATAAGGTCCAAGATTATTCGAAGTGTCATACGCTCTGACCCTAAAGTAATAAGTTTTGTGTGATTGCAAACTTGGTACTGACACGCTCAACACATTCCCCACATCAGTGTCATCCCATCCAGGCACTATGAACTGCGAGGCAAAGTTGGATTTCGTTGCTGCAGTGACTCTATATCCTCCAACCGCAACATTGTCAGTCGCAGGCAGCCAGTCCAGATCAATCTGGCTTGAAGATACTGCAGTGGCGGGCATTGTTCCAGGAGCAGATGGTGGTGTGGTGTCAGGCGGCGGAGGTTGAGGTGGCGTTAAAGCCTGTCCTGTTCTTCGAACATTCTGCCGATACATCGGCCATGCCAAATTCTCTGCAGTAGGCAAGGCATTGAAGTTCCATAAGTACATCCATCCATCCTCATCAATTGCATAAATATCCAGCTGCCCGTTCCCGTCAAGGTCGCCTGAAGTTAATACATTAAATCGTGTATTTATAGTCTTAGAGAAACCAGGCAAATGCGTGCCATCAGCACTGAATCCATAGAACGCCACAGGGTATGGTACTGATCCATAGATACCACTAGCAGGCCTGTATGTATTGTCAATAAACACCTCCTTCTTCCCATCGCCATCAATGTCAATAGCAATAATATACTGGGATTCCAACTGAGTATCAATTGTTACAGGCCATCCTGGCACAACAGTCCCATCATGATTGTACACATAAAGTTTGTCATATGCCTTCACTACAATCTCCAAAGCGCCGTCATCATTCCCATCAATGTCGGCAACAGGAATGTCCTGCTGAAGACTGCCATAATAGCTCAATGGCTGTGGCCATCCTGGCGCAATAGTCCCGTCATCATTCATGACATAAAGGTAAGTCATTGAGTAAGGAGGGTCAGCGAGTCTTTCGAGAAAGACAAGTTCAAGCTTCCCATTGTCATTCCTGTCAATATCAGCAAGGGTGACAGGTCTCCAGACATAATATAATGATTGAGGCAGTTGGAAAATAAGAGTGCCGTCATTACGAAAGGCATACACTCCCCTGTCATAGACAGGGACTACAATCTCTATATCGCCATCAGCGTCAATATCGCCTGCAGCCGGAGCATAAGGCTGGCATGGCAGATATTGCGACAGACCTGGAAGAAGCTGCCCATCTGCCTTGTATGCAAGGAGTCTGCCGACATAATTGCAACTACCGCCCTGGTTTGTAAAGTTGCTCATGACGAAGATAAATTCTAAATCATTTCCGCCGTCAACATTCGCAATAGCAGAGGCCATAGTGCCAGAATAACCAATCATGCCAGGAGGAATAATCTTCTGTGGCCATCCAGCTCTCATTATCCCGTCTTCCTCATGGATCATATTAAACAATGCACTAGCATATTGAGACGCACCTCCGCAGTTAGAAGAGCATGTTCCTTGGGACGCAATCTCATAAATCCCATCCCCATCTGCATCAGCAACAGCAGAGCTTTCCCAGATAGCATTGGAGCCATACGTGCTGATCAGAGCAGGGAATCCCTGAAGGAACGTAGCATCATGATGCAGGGCATAGAGCTTGCGGAAGTGAGCCCATGCAGGATCTTTCTCAACCTGCTGGAAGAACATCTCACCATCCCCATCCCCATCGACATCTGCAACAGCTGGTTTTGATTCTCCTGCAAAGCAGTCATCGCACAGAGGAATTGGTATTTGTTTCGGCCAGCCAGCGGCAAGGTCTTTGTCAATGTAGATCATATCGACATCCTCAAAGATATTCTTGCTTGTTGTCACGCGAAGCCTGACCGTATATGTACCAGCAGCGAGATTCAACGCAACAGGATCTATCACACCCAAGACACCATTCACAACGGGTGCTGAAGATGTAACGATTGTAGTCCACGAACTTGGGTAAATCCCACCGCCCATCTCAATGGTATAGCTCTGGAAATCCTGTCCAGCTGCAGTGCCAGTAAATGTAATCAAATCAGATCCATAGTGGCCGATAGGGGAAGGATGGTGTGACAAAGCCACAGGGACAGGGAACGAAGTCAAAGCCTTGTAAGCGTTGGTGCGCTGTGCAATGTATTTTTGTGGCGAGATGATGGGATCATCAGCTGACCTGATCAATGTCATTGCCTGCTCAGCAGTAAGCGAAGGGTCATGAGAAAGCGCAAGCCCAATCACCCCAGCTATCATTGGTGCTGCCATTGATGTCCCACTGCATAGGGTATATCCATTTCCATCAGGATCCGTGCACCCATAAGGTGCACCAGGTCGTGCTGTCGAGAGAATATTCACGCCAGGAGCTGCAACATCAATAAGAATGCCATTCGGCCCATACGGACTATAGCTGCTGAAGGACGCTCGATTATCATTCTGGTCTGTTGCAGCAACAGAAAGCACACCGTCAAAAGCAGCAGGATACTGCAGAATGTCAAGGTTTTCATTGCCTGCAGAAGCCACTAAGATCTTTCCCTTCGAAAGAGCATAGTCAATGGCATCTTTCACTGTCTGCGTCTGTTTATAACCACCAAAACTCATGCTGATGATGTCCGCTCCATTGTCTACTGCATAGACAAGCGCTTGGGCAACATCAGCATCCAAAAGCGCACCAATGATAGGTCCAAAAGCTGGTACATACGCATATCCGGCACGCAGCGCCATGATCCTGCAATCCCTGCAGATGCCGGCAACGCCCTTGCCATTGTTTGTTGTCGCAGCAGCTATGCCAGCATTATGCGTGCCATGATTGTATAATCCATTAGGGTCATTGTCTTCAGTAAAGCAATCCTCCCCCTTGGAAGAAGCGCAACTGGGAGGAATATGTATAAAGTCCCATCCGACAACATCATCCTTAAATCCATTCAGGTCATCATCGATGTTATTGTTCGGAATCTCTCCAGGATTATTCCACATATTGTTAATCAAGTCTTCATGCCCCCAGTTTACGTCAGTGTCGATGATTGCTATTACAGTGCTTGGATCTCCTTTTTCAATGCTCCAAGCCAAATCTGCCTTTATCTTTGGAAGATGCCACTGCTGTGTATATAACGGATCATTTGGCAGGATGAATTGGGGATTGCGCAATGTGCTTCCAGGGATTGATGTTGAGCTTTGTGCTGTGAAGCTTGCACGGTTCTTTTCTGCATACTCAATATTATTGTCAT
>CAYITV010000096.1:0-3448 GCA_964366285.1 Candidatus Woesearchaeota archaeon
TCTTTTTTTTCTTTTGCAACTTTACGCACTTTCTTTGGCATTTAACACCTCTTGTTTATCACTTTCGACTTTAGATTCCAATCCATCACAAGATTTTTCTAGCATCTTTCCTCCACTCTCCTTTAGATATTTTATCCAGTTTTCCACGTTTTCTGTTTCCATTTCCCCATCACTATCATTAACCAGTATAGTATACATGGATGGATAATTATTCTGTTGATACTCGTTCATTAACAATGGACTAAAAATCCCTTTTTAAATTTTCCTGTGTTGCTTATTTATTCGCGTTCTGCGACACCTACTAAAAACTTATAAATACGATTTACGTTTAAAAATAATGAAAAAGGTGATAATAATAACATCGATAATATTTATCTTATTTTCTGTTTATGCTGTAGAAATTGAAGATATTTTCGAGCTTAATAAACCACGCACTATAAACGGAAAAACTATAACAATGAAGCTTATTGGTGATGGAGAGGTTTTCATTAAGATAGACAAATCAGAGGGCTGGTTCAAAGAAGGCCAGCGCACTGTGTCAGAGGGCATTACTATAATTGTAAAATCAATTGCATATAAAAGCAATAAGGCTTGGCTAAATGTATCTGTTCCATTCAATTGCGGAGATGGCTCGTGCAGCGCTAATGAGTCAGAAGGCTATTGCTGCAAGGACTGCGGATGTGTATCAAGCAGCTTTGTTTGCCTTGAGAATCAGTGCGTTCTTGAGTCAAGAAATAAATGCGCTATTGAAAATCAAACTAAAGACTGCGATGACAATAATACATGCACAATTGATACATGTTTAGGTATTCCTAGAGCATGCTTTAACGAGCCTGTTGAATGCAAGAACAATGATAAATGCTGCTCTTCCAAATGCGATTATAAGACTGATAATGACTGCCCTCCGCCTCCAAAATGTGCAAAGGAAAATGAAACATTAGAGTGTGATGATAAGAACTCTTGCACAAGAGATTATTGTGATATTGAGTGCAAGCATGAAGAAATAGGAAAATGCATTGATGGTGGTTTTTGCTTTAAAGTAGGAGAAGTAAGGGAAACACAAGACACAGTCAAGCAGTGTAGTGAATCTGGTGAGTGGGTGTATGGGGAGGAGAATATAGTTGTAGAAGAGGAACAAGGCTTTCTTGCAAAAAGACTGTCTTCATTGAAAAAGATTAATCTTAAACTTGCTCTTCCCATAGTTATTGCAATTGTTGCTGTCTTAGGAATTATACTCTTTTTCTATATTAAAAGCCACCGTGAGAATTTTGAACTGATGCAGAAAAGAATAGGTGTAATCAAGGAGCAGATAGCTATAGAATCAATGAAGTAAGAGATTGATAGTAGCGGGGGCGGGAATTCCATGAATCTAGAGTTTCTAAACCCATTTTGAACCACGCGTTTGAGCTTTGCAAGATTTTTCTCATCAAAGTATCTCAGGGTTATGGGCCTTTCGCGTCATAGACTCTGCGAGGACTCCAGGCTCCTCTACCCCGCTATGAGTAAACTCTAAGATAAATCGCTTATAAACCTTGCTATAAGGTGAGCTGTAAAGTTAGCGTCAGGTCTTCCAGCTAAAAAAATTAGTTTTTCTTTACAACCAATTTATTCTCTTTAATTTCGGCTTCAAGTTCTTGCCCTTCTTTCCATCCAAGCGTTTCAATAATCGTTGGAGGCACGACAAGTACCCATTTAGCGTATTCAGTGTTTCCTACTTTTCTGGAAAGCTGTTTTTGTAGTTTCATAAGGGAATCAACAACAAGTTATATTTAAGCTTTTAGGTACCAACTAAAGAGTAATAACTTAGGTACCGAAAGATATATAAGTAATGGGTACCTAACTATAACATGAAAGAACTGATTAGTTGTATTCATTGTAAAAACTCAAACTATTCTAAAGAAGGATTTAGAAAAACAGAATATAGAGGAAAAATACAGAAATATTATTGCAGAGATTGTGATAAGTTCTTTACAAATAATGATGGCTTCTATCGAATGAGAAATAGTGCGAGTATTGTTACTATGTCCATCGATATGTATGTCTCAAATCTTTCAAGCAGAAAAATGAAAAACCAGTTAAGCAGACATCTTAATCATAAAATTAGCCATGTTTCTATTTTAGATTGGGTGAGAAAATACACTTTGAAAGTTCATAAGTTTGTAGAAAAATTAGGATATAATCTTGGAAATAGCTTTTATGCCGATGAAACTTTAATTGACTGTGAAGGGAGAGATGATAGATTTTGGTGCTGCTTGGATTGGGAAACTCGCTTAATCACGGGAATTCATTATAGTTTATCAGCTAATCCTATAGAAGCTAAGGAATTCCTTACAAAAGCAATAAGTAAGGGCAAACCGCATTATATTCAAACCGATGGAGGCTTATTTTATCCACGAGCATTCAGGAAACTGTTTTATTCTAATAGGCTCGGCGGCTTAACGGTAGAGCATAAAATTCAAAATGTGCAAGAAACTAGGATTCATAATTATCGTATTGAAACAGTATTTATGAAGATTAAAGACAGAGTTCTTGATTTCAGAGGTTTGAAAGCTCTATGGTCTGCCCCCATCTTAATGACTGCCTTGGTTATTCAGCATAACTTTATAGAACCACATAATACTACGAATGAAGTGCCTTGTGAGACTGCAGGAGCCAATTTAGATTTGGGAGAAAATAGGTGGCTTGATTTAATCAGACTTTCAAGCTTTGGCAATATTCCAGAATAAAGTAAAATAAGTTCTAAAGGTAGTAGCAAATGTTTCATCTACTATCTCTATTAGCATTATTTCTTTCTTTTTCGTAAAGAAGTATAATTTATTGTCAAAAACGATATATGCGACATTAAGTCTAATATCTTCGGGGAGGTACCTAATTTCTCGGGGGATAAACTCTTCTTTTTTAAAATATCTTTTGTAATCGCTGGTTTGAATCATTTTCCAATTTAAAGATTTTAATTTTGATATAAACTGATGTTTTGATTCACCAAGTTGTTCGATTAAATGTCCTCCTCTCCCCATGAGGAGAATTTCTGATCTAGCTTTAATAGCATTGGCAACAAGTAGTTGAATTGCTCTTTTGCCATATAGTATATTAACTTCTTGGTATGTCTCATGTACTTTATTTATCGCTTTTTTGAAAACAGGTATTGCGTTCTTGAGATTCTTTATCTTTTCACTAAATTCTTCAACTATGAGTTCTGGATTTGTCGCAGAAAATATTTCTTTTCCTTGTACTTTTTTCCTAGAAACATATCCTTTATGAAATAAGGAGTTTATTATATCATATACTGTTCTTCTATCTATATCTAAAAGTAATGCTATCTTGGGTGCAGAAAGTTCTTTTTCTCTTGCTAAAAGCACGTATATTTGTGCTTCTTTTTCTGTAAAGCCCAATTCTTGCATTTCTCTAATCATGTGGTGAATAAATCACCACTTATATTTAAATTTTG
>CAYITV010000097.1:0-3374 GCA_964366285.1 Candidatus Woesearchaeota archaeon
AACATCATGTCTGTCGTAATTGCAGACAACCGATTAAATCAGGCAGAGTCTTTTTTTTGCTTATAATAGCAATGTCAATATCGCTTTTTTCTGCATCAGTTCCGTCAGCATAACTACCGAATAGAACAATTGCCTTCGGTAGTTCATACCATTTTTTGATATAATCGATAAGACCAACATCATAGAGTGAATTAATATTATACAACCTTTTAATTAAAAAAAACCTTCCATTGAAGTCTGGTTGCACCTCTGTTATTGTCTTTTTCTTTTTAGAAATGACGAGACCCTCCTTCTTGAGCTTGTTTATTATCTTTATGACACCTGTGCTTGATAATTCTGTCAAACGGGCGATTTCGCGGATATGGAATGATGAATATGGGTACTTAAAAAAGAGCTCCATCACCTTTAAATTGTTATCTTTAGTTATCATATGTAAACTATTGTTATCAACTGATATTTAAAGTTTTCTATTTTGGATATTGCTGGTAAACTGCTATTCAATAAATTTATAGAGATATGTTTATTCCTTCACCAAAGTGCATTTATTCTTTATGCACTTGGCATCTGCAGTACAACTCCAATCATTTGATAGAACAGCTGTGCAAGCAACATCTACGCATTTCTGTTTTAATGTCTTTTCCCAAACTGGCTGGGAATCCTTGCTTAATGTTCCTGCCTTTCCGCCCATGGCACATCCGCAACAATCTGCATTGACCTTTACACAATCACTGTCAAAATGGCATGTTCGCAATGTTGCGGTCATCTCAGGCATTGTTCCTGGCTGAAGCTGCGGCGGTTCTTGCTCTTCTGTTGGACAATCCTTGGTGCAGTATAGCTGACCGCAGTCTGTTGTGCAGGTCATGACATTGCATGTTGAGGCTGTGCATGACTCGAATGGCTCGCATATGCTATTGCCGCATGTTGCGCAGTGGCTTTCCAGTATTCCGTTTCTGGTGTAGTTGGCACATTGTTCTGCTGGGCCTGTTGGCTGCTGAGGCTGTTCTGGCTGGGCAGGGGGCGGTTGTGGTGTTTTGCATGAAATTAATAGAAGCAATATTAAGATTAATCCTATGAGCAGAATCCTCTTCATCGTTTAATATTTGCTCCTTAGTATATTTAAATCTTGTTCTTTTTTTCACGGTAGGTTTATAAATTATTGAAATGAGAGAGATATCAATGGGCCCGTAGCTCAGCCTGGATAGAGCGCTAGCCTTCTAATTAAATCAAGAAGTGAGCTAGAGGTCGAGGGTTCAAATCCCTTCGGGCCCGCTTTTTGTTATGTGATAAACAATGAAAAAAACCAGATTTATTGGAATTATTGCTATCTTAGCAATTGGAAGCTTTTTGTTTAATCTTGCAGATGCTGAGACTGAACAAGAAAGGTTAGGCAGAATGCTAAAACAATTTGACAATCCTTCTGCCATGCATGGAAAGATGACGGTATCATTCGAAGAAACAATAACTAAACAACAGGCTGAAGGCATAATAAATGAGATTGGAGCAGCACTGCAAAAGAATAAGGTATGCGAAAGCGCGGCTAATCTTGGAGAAAAGCTCAAAGAAACTGGATGCAAAAATATTGATTCTTGGGATGACAATCTGAAGACTGCAACTGTAATTGTTTTAGTTGGACAGGAAAAAATTTTAGCCAAAAAGTTTTATGATCTTGAAGAGGTTTTATGGGTTGAACCGGTTTATGAAGCTACTATCTCAGAAAATAAAGATGTAATAACACCTCAGCCTAAAGAGGCAAATGTGCAGGATAATGAGGATACTTTGCTTTATGATAACAGCAGAAATACAGAACAAGAGCCTCTTGGCAATGCAGAACAAGCAGCAATAGAAAGTGCAGATGTGTTTGAAAGATTCTGGAATTGGCTAAAGAATTTGTTTAATTAATATTATTATCATAATAGTAGAAAAACATAGAAAGTTTCTTAAAACAATAAATTTGTTGCAGTATTGGGGAATATAAACATGAAGAAGGATGTTATTGGCCAACAGGAAAGAGAGTCTTACACTGGAAAGATCATTATCAAACCTTATGATGATCCTGCTTCTCCTTATGCCAAAGGGAAAGGGACGAAGCCTGAAGAAAAATCTGTTGCATCTGATACATATCGCACAAGAATTGCTGTTGTTTGTCCATACAGCCAGTTTAATATTTACTTTGAATCTACACTTCCAAGCCTTGTCAAGGGCAGTTTTGTTGATGTCGTAGACAGGGCAGAAATCTCCCTTCCACCATACATTGACGTGCAGAAAAGAGAGCAGGCTGCTGAGAAACCACCCTTATGGATCATTGACTTCGAGCGCGTTATTGCGCGGCAGCCAAGGCAGTCGTTACTGATAGAACAAAGGCTGGAATTCATGAGAAGATTCATTGATTCATATCTTCAGAAGCTGCCTCAGGAAGAGAGCGCACGCTGGAATATTTCGGCATATCCCTTTACAGAACAAGATGCTGATAGGCTTATAACAAGGTTTAGGGACGATCTTTATAAGGCGACTCACAACAAAAACTTCGTTCCAGAGATCAACAAGCTTGACGCTTCAATTACATTGGATAATTACGTTGATGATGTCATTGACTTCGATGGGTACACACAATGGGCTAGCAAAAAACCAGTCATGTACATCACTACAACGCCGCAATTCTCCAGATTATTAAGAGAAGCGCATGGCTTTGATGCTAATGAGAATTTCAACCCTTCCAGCGTTGACATCAAACCTTACGTGCAGAATCTTTCACATGATCTTGAACAAATAGCCAATAAATCTTCTAAAGACCTGCGATTGCTTATGATGCGAAAGAGAGGCTGGCTGAGAAAAATTCTTTGAGAAAAATTCTTACCTAAACATTTATATTCAGCCTTTATTGTTGGTCTTATATGGCGCTATAGCCAAATCCGGTAAGGCAATCGATGTTCTTAATGAACAGTTGAACCTGCAGACCGGAAGGTAGTTAGCGATGACGTGAGGGTTCAAATCCCTCTAGCGCCTTTTATTCTATTAATGAAGAAAGGTACTCAATTGTTTTGGGATATCCATTTTTCTTTGCTAATTCTTTAATCAGTTTGTTGAAGCCAGAACCATACTGCGCTGCTGTCTTTTTGTGATAAGCAATATCCTTAGGGATGCCTAAACGGCATGCGGTTTCTCTTAAAACGATTTTCTTTTCTGCTTTGCTTACCTTCAATGACGGGTCTATCTGCATTGCATAGCTTACAAGATTCTCATTCATGAAAGGAGCTGTAAGTTTCATGTTAGCAAACTTAGCAATTGCCTGGTCGCGGGACAGCTCATTTGATTCCATATTGTGCAAAGAATTCCATAATTGTTCTTGAATATGCTCTTTTTTGAAATCCTTCTTG
>CAYITV010000098.1:0-3374 GCA_964366285.1 Candidatus Woesearchaeota archaeon
ATATAAAAATATGTACTAACACTGCCACTATGCCAAGAACAAAAGTCAATAAAAAAAGCCCACGTTGATAAGGCAAGACAGAGATATTCTTAGCACGCAATGAAGGCATTAATTGTGTTGCAACTGTCTGTAATGAAAATGATGACAACGCAACGAACCAAGGAACCATTAGCATAGCCAAGTTAAGTGTTCCCAACCCTGCTGGTCCAAGAGCACGGGCAATGATAGCTGTGTATACCATAGACAAGGCTTTCACAAAAATCAAGCTGATAGTAATATACAAGCTTCCTTTGAGAGTTGCACGTAGCATGAAAAAAAGAGCATAATGAGATTTATAAAGAAAGCGATGCAAATTACTTACCTGCACGAATGGCAATCCCAGTTCCCTTCACAGGGATAAAGGCATCTAAAAAGGTAAGTGGATATAAAAAAGAAAAAAGCAGGTTCCCATGTCTATCAACAAATCTGAAGGTGTGGTACAATTCGACAAACAAAGCTCCAAAGAACCTGTACTCATCTTCCCATGTCTCGAGATTAAAATGATGCATCATACACAACTTCTGCCATCTCTCCAGTGAGTATTCACGAAGATGCCCTTCACTTTTCATATGATTTTCAGGATGCAATTGCACTTCATCCCAAATCGGAAGTTTCTTCAAAAAAGTATGCTCATGGATATAACGGAAAAATCGTTTAAACTTTCCACGATGAAATCCAATAGCGGGTGTTGATGCAATAAAAAATCCGCCAGGTTTCAATACGCGGTATATCTCTTTTAGTGCTTTATCTTCATCAGGAACATGCTCAATTACATCAATAATAAAAACAGCATCAAATGAATTTCTCTTAAATGGCAGTTTTGTAGCTTTCCCATCAACAAAATGAAATTTCATGCCTCCTTTTCTAAAGATAGTGCGAATGTTGTCAACATCACGACGACTAATTCCAGTAAAAGAATCTAAGCTAGTCACATGATGTCCTCGTTTCGCCAGCTCATAAGAAAAGTAGCTTGATCCGCAACCAATCTCCAAAATTTTCAATGGCCTCGTTGCAATAAAAAGGCGAAAAACTGCCCTTCCCCTTAGCTTTGTTCCAATATGAGGAACCCCAAATGTACGGTAGTAAAAATTCTTTATCAGCGAGTCGCTCTCATGAGGACGTCGAAATAAAATACCCATAAGGGAAAAAATGATACAAAGGTTAAAAAAGGTTTCTAAGTTTCAATAAATAAAGGCATTTGCAATGAAAAACGTCATCGAAGTCGGAATTATTGGTGCGGGAAACATCGCAACAGCTGTTCATATGCCTCTGCTGTCATGTATGGGGGAAGTAAGTATAAAATACGCAGCAGACATTCAAGAACCAAATTTCAGATACCCGCTCGATATTCGCAAGATTAGAATAAAAGATGACCTTTCGGTCTTGCCAGATTGTGATATTGTTCTGCTTACAGTCCCTGTAGGGGCCCGCAAGAGATATATTGAAGAATTTGCACGAAGAGGCATTATGATATTTACAGAAAAGCCCTTTGCAATAGATACTCGAACGCATACAAGATTCTTAGAATTAACAAAAAATATAAGTTGTAATTATATGAGAACTGCTTATAGTTCTATAAGACAGCTCAAAAAGATATATGATTCAGGCATGCTTGGCGAGCTGAAAGAAGTGAATGTTACAGAAGGGGGCATAGTGAAAAAAACATCAAAAGGGAAAGAGCATTACCAAACCAAAGCAGACCTTAGTGGTGGAGGCATTCTCATGGAATCTGGCTGCCATACTCTGAGTCAGCTTAGTTCATTGTTTGGTGAAGGAAACATCACAGTACATCAAGCAGCAGTGGCATATCAAAATGAACTTGATGTGGATGTTGATACAGACATGATTGTACGCCAAAAAAGAAATAGGGTTAATGTTAGATATCGATTAAGTTTCATAAAGCCACTCCAGACACTATCTATATATACCTTCGAAAAGGCAAAAGTAGAATTTAACCACGTCGATGCTCAGTCACAGCTGCGCTTAATTCCACAAGATACAAAAAAACAAAGCCTCACGCTGAATTATGATAAAAAATGGGCTGCCACTTTCTACCAAGCATTCTATCTCAAATGGAAAAAGGTACTAAACGATCTCAAACAACAAAATCATATCAACACAGAAGAAGAGACATCTTTACAAACAACAAAAATAATCACAGATATATACAACACCACAATATGAAAATAGCCATAATAGGAGCAAACAGTCAAGTCGGAACAGAGTTATGCCTTCTCTTAAGGAAGAGAAATGAAACAGTCATTCCAATCGTAAGAAACAGCATAGGTGCTGCATTTTTGAATCAGCAAGGTTTCTCCTGTCGCATCGCTGATATGAGCAGAAAAGAAGATGCAAATGTAATAGCAGATGCTGAAGTCATCGTCATTGCTGCTTATATGTGGCCAGATCTGAAAATACCAGTAAAACAAAACAAAAGAATTAACGAACTAATCATACAAAACGCAGTGGCATCAGCACAGCAGAAAGCTGTAGTAATTTACTTCAGTTCAATACGTGCATTTGCTCGAAAAATAGACAAAACTATCTCACCATTCGAATTGATTCCATACTATGACAAAGAGAAACAACATCTTGAGCATATTCTCCTCAACGTATGCAGTAAACAAAGGAAAAGGGGATATGCCTTCCGTTTAGGCCATGTATTTGGAGAGAATCAGGCATCAACACAACAAATGAAAGAAACGCTTCTGGGAAAGCTTCAGATTTACCTTCAAGTCTCTAAAAACAAGCCATCTAATATCGTTCATACAATAACACTTGCTGAGGCCATTATAAAGTGCGCACAAGAAGAAGTGAAGCAAGGAGTTTATACGCTAGTCAACCAGCCGCAGTGGACATGGGAAGAAGTCATCTTGCAGTACAGCCACCCATCTGCGCACATCATTTGTATGGGGGACGTACAAAAAGAAAATTTCCTATTACAAGGAATTAAAAAATTAGCATCAAACTTGAGCAGAAGATTTATGAAGCACTATCTCAGAATACGAGTTGCCATTCCGCAAAGGCTCGATGCATATCTCCAATATCAATACAGAAGGAAAAAGATAATGACAGAGATTACAGAATTAGAACAGGAAGAGAAACCACTCAGTTTAAGTGGGTTTAAGTATAAGCCAGCACCAGGTCCATATGTTCCCAATCTAAGCCGCACGAAAGATTTGCTTAAAGCATATGATATATCAGAGATTGTCTATCCACTAAAAGAAGATTAAATTTTTCCGAATAAATGAAGTAAACGCAGTTTCAAAATGAAGGTATAGCCGGTATACAAATGGCGGAAGCCAAGTTTTGATGTTCCCTTCTTTCTCTCGACA
>CAYITV010000099.1:0-3319 GCA_964366285.1 Candidatus Woesearchaeota archaeon
TGCTGACGCTGCGCGGACGCAGCAGCATGTTTTTATTGAGCAGTTTTTCTTTGAAAAGGGGGCTCATTTTCCAGGGACAAATATGACTGTTGAGGTCAAGGTTGACTCATCAGGAAAGGCAAGAATTGTTCAGCTACTTCATAATGGGGAGCCGTTAAACATCACTTACCGCGATGTTACTCTCACTTCGTAGTCGGGTCATTTGACAATAACATTTATAAGGGTTGAAGAGATAAAATAGATATGCTTGTTGCATCTGTATCCAGTAGCAAAGGAGGTTCTGGAAAATCAACCACTTCTATCAACCTAGGCGTTGCGCTAAACAAACTTGGAAAGGATGTATGCGTTGTTGATGCGAATTTGAGCACGCCATACTTAAGCATGTATTTGGGAGCGCCTAGCGTGCCGGTGACACTGCATCATGTGCTAAGGGGAGAGGCGAAGATAGGAGAGGCAATATACCAGCATGAATCTGGAACCAAAGTAATTCCTGGAAGCCTTTCGATGCACGATATTGGAAGCTGCCATTTAGCTGATCTGAGCAAGCATCTTGGAAAGATTAACAGCGATGTTGTTATATTGGATGGAGCGCCTGGATTAGATGCAGAGGCGCAGGCTTCTATAAAGATGGCTGATGAAGTATTGGTTATAACTACACCTGAACTGCCTGCTGTTGCAAGCAGCCTGAAAACAATCAGGATGGCACAGCAGTTTAAAAGACCTATCACTGGTGTTGTGCTGACAAGGGCTGGCCATGACCTTGACTTGAAGATAAGGAATATCCAAACCATATTAGAACATCCTGTAATAGGGGTCATACCTGAGGATGTGCATATAAAAAAGGCCTTGGTCAAGAGACAGCCTGTGGTATATGTTTATCCGCAATCCCCCTCTGGAAAGGCATATCAAAAGCTAGCAGGATACTTGACTGGACTGGAAGAATACCAGCATTTTGAAGACCATCAACTGCAGAGGCCGGAAAGACCTGGAAATGCCTCTAGATTTTTTAATTGGGCATTAGGAAAATCATAAAAAAAGAAAAAAAAATAAAATTAGATTTATTCTTCAGTTTGCTGCTGCTCTTCTTGCTGGGACTTTTGTTTTCTTTTACCCATATGCCCACCCCCTTTACTGTGAACAATATCTGTATGTCATCGATGTTGTGACTGTTTTGAGGTCTTTGTTGTGCAGGATGCCTTAACTTAATACTTCTATTTAAGGATTTGTGGATTTGATTATGAATGTTAGTCTGTGTTATTACTTATGGGTAAAATTGGCTAGAAAACAATATAAAACAGAACACATCAGTTTTTTAGGGGTTTTATGGAAGAAAAATGAAGACAATTGATGCTTTGATGATTCCTCTTGCTCTGCTTTCTTCATGCGTTCCTTTAAAACCAAGGTCACCGCAGCCCGTACCAGAAGGCTGGTATCAACAGGTCTACCGCTTAAGGGATGATAAGGAGCGATTTGAGGCTTTAAAAGAATTTTATGAGCAATCTCGTTCTTTATCTGCTGCTGCAGATGATGCTCCTTTCCATACTGTTTTAGTAAAGGCATATGTTCCTCGTAAAGACAAGATTCATGCTTCTCTTTCTCATGGA
This sequence comes from Candidatus Woesearchaeota archaeon, assembly GCA_964366285.1. GTDB lineage: Archaea > Nanobdellota > Nanobdellia > SCGC-AAA011-G17 > UBA489 > CAYJXC01. The sequence goes on from CAYITV010000099.1 coordinate 1,605, forward strand.
TACTTGTTAGATGACTGTGGATTAATCTTGACATGCTATCATCATGTCCGCGACACTTCATCTTCGCGTTTTGTTACCCGCACTATAATTGATGCTGATGGGATGGAATATGAGGCTTATCTAACTGATTTTATTGATCCTGATGCTGATGCAGCTATTTTGATTGCGAATACAAGAAAATTGCCATTGACGCATCCATTGAAATTTGCCGATGAAACAATTTTTTCATCTAATTCTCCTGCTTATTTTGCCACTTTTGATTTTTTTTCTTCGCCTACTGCTAAATGTTCAGTTCCTTTTTCAAATTATGATGGGCCGCTGCATACTGATGGCATTAACCATGGAATTGTTCTTTCTTTGGAAGATTACCTGCACAATGTTTCATTGAACGGCAATGTTGAATGCTCTAGCGAAGAATCTTCTCCTTCCCTTCGCGACAAACTTTCCCCTTTAAAACAGCGTTTTTATCTGTCGTCAACAGTCCAATCAGGAGACAGCGGTTCTTTTGTTTTTAGCGATGATAATACATTCTTAGGCATGATATGGGGACGCTCTATAGTCAATGTGGGAGATACTAAAGGGCTAGGCATTGGTACTAAATCAACTGCATTTCTTCATTATCTTGAGGGTTATCTTCAACGGAATGATGTTTCTAAGGGTTTGGATGCTGTTTCTGATAGGCGTTGATAGTAGCAGATTATAGGAAGTTTTATAAATTATATGCTGTAGTATATATGTTGATATCATGAAAATTTTGCTGCATTCAGTTTTTGTACTTGTTCTTTTTAGCAGTTTTGCTTTAGCTGCTGGAAATTCTGTTGAGATTTCTGATTCTAGCGACATGCTGGAGATTCGTGAGCATATTGGGAATGTTCGTGAGACTATTACTGAAGTGGAATTGGATGCTTTAGCTGGGGGAACTATTATGACGCAGCAGGGAACAACCGAATACAACCAATATCTGAGGTTTTCCAATACCGTTACAGGTGCTGAAACATTATCTACTTCTGTTGTTGATTTCACTGTGAATGATGATCCTAACTCTATTGTTGGGGATTTTTTATATACAAAGGAAGGCACTGTTGTTAATGAGAGCTTTTTTGAATATCAACAAGAGTATGAGGATGGACTTGAATCTGTTGTTGCATCAACGAAACTTCCTGACTATCTTGGCGTTCAATTGAATATTATTGGGACACCTTATGTTTTTGTTGATACTTTCATTGATACATCTACGAATAAAATTGCTTTTACACTTCTGAGTAATCCTTATCATCTTCTTATGGATGAGAACCAGACGCAGCAGGTTGTTTATAATGGGAATACTTATAATATTGAAGTTTTAGTCATTCAAAGTACTCCAACTGTTACATTGAGAATTAATGGACAAATGCTTACCCAATTAACAGAAGGACAAGCTGTTCCTCTTGCTGATGGGACAATAGTCGGGATTTTGCATATCATTCCTAACACATTGACTGGAGATCTCGTTGAGTTTTACCTGGCAACATCGTCATTAAAATTAACTGATAATGATTATACTGATTCTGAAACTACTTCTGGCGTAGGCGCTAACCTTGGTTATACGCAGGGTGTTGAGATCAGCGGGGAGCCTATCGAAGATGCTTTTGTCATGGTCACTGGAACTGAAAAAACTAACACTGAATTCGAGGTCAATTCCATTAAGTACAGGCTTGTCGCGGATGCATTGCCTG
>CAYITV010000100.1:0-3262 GCA_964366285.1 Candidatus Woesearchaeota archaeon
CAATATCCCATTGTCTAAAAGAGCATTTACAATTACTTGCTGTTGTTCTTTGTTAATTTTGCAGGTAAAAAAATATGAGATTTATAGCCCTAATGATTCCTTCAATGAGGAATTTATTTTCTGCGACAGTTCTGCAGGTATTGCAAGCGATATTTCTTTTGTTCTTCCATACCTGCCCTTGCTTATTACCCTTGCATTGATCACCCCGAGCATGTCTAATTCAGCAATTATGTCGCTTACCCTTCGTTGTGTCAGTGGTTTTACATGGCTCTTCAAGCAGACATCTTGGTAAATATTATAAATATCGCCGGTGAATATCTTCTGTGAATTGCCGTTCCCGTTGCACGTCTTGAATATGCTGTGCAAAGTCAGCTTGAATTGTTTTGGTTGCGTCGATATTATGTCAACTACCCTATCCCTTTCAATCTTCTCCTCCGCAATGTCAATGTCTTCTTCAACAACCTTCATCGCGCCCTTCCTTTCTGCAAGCTCTCCAGCCACCCTCAAAAGTTCAAGCGCCCTTCTCGCGTCTCCATGCTCTCGCGCAGCATAAGCAGCACATTTTTCAATGACCCCATCATCTATGATATTGTCGAAAAATGCCACCTTCGAACGTTGCTGCAATATCTTCTGCAGCTGCGATGCGTCATAAGGTGGAAATAGAATCTCTTCCTCGCTTAGACTGCTTTTTACCCTTGGATCAACATTGTCGATGAACATCAGGTCATTGCTTATCCCTATGAAAGCCAGTTGCGATTCTTTCAATTCTGAATTTAGTCTTGTAAGGTTGTAAAGTATCTCGTCTCCTATCTTCTTCACTAATTGGTCTATTTCATCGAGTATTATTATCAGCACCATCTTCTTTTTTTCCAAGGATCTCATAAATATTTTATATATCTCATCAGTTGGCAGCCCAGTTGCAGGCACTTCTTCGCCAAACTCCCTGCATAATTGCGCAACCATTCTGTATTCTGTGTCAGCAATCCTCTTTAGTTTGCAGTTAAGATAAAATACCTTTAAGGAAATTGTCTTTTCCTCAGCTATCTTTTGCAAATTCTCAGCAATATGTTGGGCAACTAGTGTCTTTCCAGTCCCGGTCTTACCATAAACAAAAATGTTGCTTGGTTTTTCCATCCGCAGGCTCGGAGCTAATATGCTTGCTACTTGGTTGATCTGGTCAGTTCTGTAAGGTAAGGTAGTTGGGGTGTAATTTGCCTGCAGGGCCTTCTTGTTTTTGAATATTGATTGTTTTTTGATGTATCCTTCTAGAAACTCGGTAAGTTTTTGCCCCATTTTTAGAAAAAAAATCAGCCCATCTATTTAAGATTATCTGTACTCGAAACATTATACCCTCCCCATGCTTGCGTATGGAACTGAAATATTGAATTTTTGGGTCGGAAATTTTTTTAAAGATTAAACTCACTTCCAGAAAGAAGATTTCCTATTTAATATTTATTATATTATATATTATATAATAATAATCTTTAAAAACAAAACTAAGACAAAGAAAAAACCAAACAATCATAAACAGCTTCTATTAGCCTTCTGTTTACATTATATTCAAAAACTCATCCATAAAAACCGAATAAAACCACAAATAACCCATAATATTTCCGTCTTTTCTCCACAAGAAATCAAGGTGTGAGGTCCCATGCCATCTGATAAAAAACACAATCAATCAATCAAAAAAGCAATTCAGGCATCTATAATCAATTAACAACAAAACCTAACAAAAAGTCAAATAACAATTACTCAAATAACCACTCAACAATCAAAACCTAACAAAAAGCTTTATAAAGAATCTCCATATCTTAGGAAGCATGCCAGAAGACGACAAGAAATACTCAAAACAGCTTCTAGGGAAGACAGTTGTTACAAAATCAGGAAAGAGATTCGGTGAGGTAGGCAATATTACTTTTGAAACAAGAACAGGCGAATTAATTCATATCATTCTAAGAAACCCAACATCATACACAGAAGGCTTGGACTTGGAAAAAGACCATAATGGTGATATGATGATCCCATTCTCGGCAGTCATCGCAGTGGGTGATTTTGTTGTCGTGGCAGAAGAAGATATTCTATAAAGTTTTATAAAGTCAAGATCACTCCCATAGATTGATAATCATTATCTTATAAGAAACATGGTGCAACTATTAAAATACAAGACAACAGCAGAAATCCCAATATCTAAGAGATTAGTAGACCAGATTATTGGCCAGGACGAGGCTATTAACATAATCAAGAAGGCAGCAAAGCAGCACCGGAATGTCTTGCTGATAGGCGAGCCAGGCACTGGTAAGTCATTGACAGGCCAGGCACTAGCAGAGCTCCTTCCGAAGGAAAATCTAATTGATGTCCTTTCTTATGCCAATCCTGTGGATGAAAACGTTCCATTGATCAAGACTGTTCCTCGCGGGCAGGGACTGGAAATTGTCAACAAGGCAAAGCTTCAGGCAGCAGGCTCATTCAAGAACCAGAATCTTCTCTTCTTTTTCTTGGTATTCCTTGCAGTATTGACTCCATGGTGGGTCAGGAAAGAGTATGGCGACATAATGGCTGCCGCTTCATTGATTGGTTCGATGATCTTTCTCGCCTCGTTTGTCTTGTTTATGAATATCAACAGGAAAGTCAAGACATCAATGAAAGTTCCGAAGATTCTGATAGATAATTCTGATAAGAAAAAAGTTCCCTTCTTAGACGGCACAGGAGCGCATGCAGGTGCATTACTTGGAGATTGCCTTCATGACCCTCTCCAGTGCTACCCATCAGTGGCAAAAATAAATGAAATAAAACTATCAAACAACAAAACAAACAATAATTTAGTGCAAATAACTGAAATTGAAGCTGCCTCAAAAATAAACGAGCTGCTGGAAAAACACAAGCATAAAATAATTAAAAAAAATAAATATCAAGCAGCATTTCTAAATAAAAATGAAATGCAAGTCCTTGGTATGAACAACAATAACATCGAGCCGGTAGAAATATTATCAGTGAACAAGCACCCTAATGAGCACAAGGAATTAATAAAAATAACAACTGCTTCTGGAAAAGAACTTGTTGTCACGCCAGAGCATAAAATAGCAACAAAAAATATTCTTGGAAAAATAATCTACACAGAAGCAGCAAAACTAACAAGATTTGACAAAATTATCTCATTAAATTTTGAATAATCTTTTTCCAGAACTTTTCCGAACACTTCGGAAAAAAACATAGATTTTGAAAAAATATATCTTAGTATTCATTCACTCTTCAAACTCTTCAG
>CAYITV010000101.1:0-3249 GCA_964366285.1 Candidatus Woesearchaeota archaeon
TCATCCACTATCGTATTTCCATTATTATCTAATTTGGTGTAATAAATCTCTCCTTCATCAATGTCATCTCTATCATCACGCCAAGCAACATGGATGTTGTTATTTTTATCTGTTGCCAAAGATGGATCAAGTGAATAAGCAGGCTGGGAAGTAAGGCGGATATCGTTATCCCATCCCAAAGGCGATGCACCAACAGACGATGAAAAGAGAAGAAAAACAAAAAGTGTACTAGATATCATGAAAAAAGATAATCGATGTTGAAGATTCATTGTTACCCCACATTTTTACATGCGCAATATCCTTATATAGTTTACCCTACACAGCATCATAGTCATAGTATTATAAATAACCCTCTAAAACCAAGAATTTGCCTTTCCCGCAACATGCATATATTAGAAATCAAAAATCTAGAATCGTGGTATGATGAGATTGTTAATATCTCAAAAATAAACATTCATGTCGACAAATAAAATATCTCTGTCCTCATAGTAGAACAAAATAGGTTGTAAGGCGCTTGCAAAAGCCTTTTAAATGATAATCATGTGCAGCATCTGTATCTTTAAGCACGTTCTAAGCAAGAAATCCCTCTTATCAAAACCAAAAGTTTTTAAGGTTTTCTTACTATATTTGGATAATGCCTAAAACTATCTCAAAAGACTTCCCGTTGAGCGAAATCACTCTAAGGCGCTACGAAAAGCCTTATTCAATGCCTCGCCGCGAGCTTATAAGGAAAATATGCCTTTCTGTCGGTCTATTGCAGCCTGGCGATTCAAGGGATATTGTTGTTGATGTCATGCATACTCTCGTGAACGCATCAAAAGACAAGAAAATGCTTAATTCAGAGGATATTAAAAAGCAGGCAATTGAATTGAGGAAAAAATCAAATCTTCCGCTGAAGGGTATCGCTTCTTCAAACATAAGGCGCCAGTTGAAAAGATTGCGTGAAATTTATCTGGTAGAAAAAGTCAAGAATGACTATAGAATTACAGAATTTGAAAACATGAATATCTTATTCGAAGAGAAGATAGAAAAATACTACCTGGCTGCAATTATCAAGAGAGTCCAGGAATATTTCCAGGAATTGAAACATTAGCATGATCTACGAACCAAGGGAAGATTCATTGCTTCTTCAGAAGTATGTTAATAAGTATGCAAAAGGTTCAGTCCTTGACATGGGTGCTGGTTCAGGCATACAGGCAGAGACAGCATTGCAAAATACAAGCGACGTTCTTGCTGCAGATATAGACCAAGAAGTTATCTCGCACATAAAAAAGAAAAATATCCCGGTAGTTCATTCAGACTTGTTCTCTAAAGTTCCAAAGAAGAAATTTGATTTGATAATATTCAATCCGCCATACCTTCCTGAAGACAAGAGGGAAAAGTTTGAAGACAGCGTGGCATTGACAGGAGGAAAATACGGCTATGAAATTCTTGAAAGATTTTTTTCCCAGGCAAAAGACTTTCTCAAGCCGCAAGGCAAAATTCTTATCGTCTTCAGCACTATAACCGGAGATATTGAGTTCATACTAAGCCAATATGGTTATTCATTCAAGAAACTGGATGAGCAGAGCTTCTTCTTCGAGAAGATATTTGTCTATCTTATTGAACCAAAAGTTATAAACAATAGAAAAGGCATAAAGCACACAGAAACATTTAAATCCCAAATCTTAGCTAATAATCACGGAGTTGATGATTAAATGGTTTTGTGTCTTATTGCGCTGCCAATATTCGCCATTCTTGGAATATTTAGTGTAAAACACAGAAAACTCACTGCAGAAGCATTTGAATGCCTCTTTAAGACAATCACCCTAAGAAAATGCAGGAGCGGTTTGGACGACAGGATAAAATCAGGGATAACTGGCAGGTTGCTGAAATTTTCCCCAAAAACAGCAGGATTTGCATACAGGCATTACAAGACAATCTCATGGATAATACTGATAATCTTCTTGTGGAGCATTTATGTTAGCTCAATAGGAATCTATAATTACGCAAATTATGGAAACTGCAATGGCCCGGCAGAAGTTGGCTTATGTCTTCTTGATCCAACAGGGCAAAACAGCAAGATATCAGAAGTTGATGTTGACACCCAGACTACGATATTATATCCAAAGCTCGAAAAGGAAGATCCTACAATCGGAAATCCAGATGCTAAATTAACAATCATAGAATTCGGATGTTATGCCTGCCCTTACACCAAGAAAGCAGAGCCGATAATTCAAGAAGTTCTGGATTATTACAATGGAGAAGTCAATCTTCAGTTCAAGACATTTTACATCCCTCATCATCCATTCAGCTACAAGTCTGCCTTGGCATCTAATTGCGCAATAGAGCAGAATGCCTATCGGGAGTTTCATAGACTGGCATTTGAAATGCAGGAAAACATGTCAGATTTATTCTTTAGTGATATGGCCAATGATCTTGGCTTGAACGCTGCCCAATTTGATGATTGCCTGAACAATGAAAAATACAAGGCCGAAGTTAACGAAGATACATTGGCAGGCATACATGCAGGCGTAAGAGGAACACCAACGTTCTTCGTTAATCACCAAAAGATAGTAGGCCCAAAGCCTTTCAGGACATTCAGGAATATAATCAATGAGGAGCTTGGCAGATGATGTTTGCATACGATGTTAAAAAGGTCAGGGCAGATTTTCCGATGCTTTCAAAGCCAATTATATATTTTGATAACGCATGCATGTCGTTGAAGCCAAGACAGGTGATAAACAAAATAAATGAATACTACACAGACTACACTGCATGTGCAGGCAGGAGCAGCCATAGATTAGCAACCAAAGTTGAAACAGAAGTCAGTAAGTCCAGAAATGAAATAAAATCCTTCATCAATGCAAGATCAAGTGCAGAAATAATATTCACAAGGAACACAACAGAAGGAATAAATCTAGTTTCAAATTCTATCGGCCTTAAAAGCGGAGATGAAGTCATAATAAGCGACAAGGAGCATAACTCTAACCTTTTGCCATGGCTGAAGCTTAAAAAGAATGGGATCAAAGTCATTATAGTTGAAAGCAATCCAGACAACACATTTAATATTGAAAACTTTGAAAAAAGTTTCACTCCAAAAACCAAGTTAGTTTCTATTGTCCACACATCAAACCTTGATGGTGTCACAAATCCAATAAAGGAAATCTCGAAAATAACCCATGATAATAATTCGCTTATATTGGTGGACGCAGCGCAGAGCGCTCCCCACATGGAAATAGATGTCAAGAAATTAAACCTTGATTTCAT
>CAYITV010000102.1:0-3231 GCA_964366285.1 Candidatus Woesearchaeota archaeon
TCCAAAAGTGATCATAGCAATTATCGTGTTGCTATTCGGACTCGCTGTAGCAAACTATGTCGAGATGAAAACTGTGCAGTTCAGCTAGCAGAGAGGGATACGCGCGAGCGGCGCAATCTTGAAGTGGGTCATTGTGATCATGGTATTGATCATTGCACTACGACAGATTGGCGTTGAAGTAGGACTTTTAGAGAACACATTCCTGATGATCATAGGGTCATTGGCAATAGGCATTGCATTGGCTTTAGGGATCGGATTAGGACTTGGGTTAAGAAAAGAGTCTGAAGGATTTGTCAAGAACCTGAAGAAGTACTTCTAGTACTTCAATTTCTTTTTTTACATAACATTTTAATACTTATTCTCTTTCTTTTGTTTTGTCTTGACGGTGTAACTATGTCGCAAAAAAGAGGCCAAGCTGCATTTGAATTCATCATGACTTATGGGTGGGTATTGTTTGTTGCGCTGGTGGCTATTGCAGCGTTGATATACTGGGGTGTGTGGGGAGGAGATTTTCTGCCTGAGGTATGCATCTTTGGCGTTGGACTGCAGTGCATAAATCCTGTATTTCAATATTCCGGGACTGTAGGAGTGCTGGACTTTTCTGTGCAGAATGCAATGGGAAAGGACTTGATTGATTTTTACACTGTGGTTGATCCTGAGAATGAATACTGCGGCGGGTGGATGGGATTGATATCAACATCCGGACTGCCTGTGCCAGACTGGAATGGAAGCGCGCCTTTCATTTATGGAGAAACAAGAAGGCCTTTTGGCAGGCTAGCTGATGGCAGTATATTTGGAAGGCCAATTGCGTGCGACTGCGTTGAGGCTGCTTATGACTGCGGCGGTGATCCACCAAACATCAACACATGTTGCGACTCTTGGGAATCAAAGAACTATTATCAATCGTCCAATGGATTATGCCAGGGTTATACTAGCAATTTTGATACATGCATGCAGGATGTTGAGATGCACAAGCTCAAGAGATTCAAGGGAAAAATTTACATCTATTACAGGGAGAAGGGATCGACAATACTCCACCAGAGGATAGGAGAAATGAACCTGCCTAATACTGGACAATATACAATACACACATGATTGTTATCTTACAATGAAAAGCAAGTTTTATTAATGAGAATATCTAAATGGATTTGATTGAGATGCATGACCATAAATATTCAAAGGGTTCTAACCTTAAAGACATAATACTTGGCGGACAGGACGGGCTTGTAAATGTTCTTGGGGTGATATTAGGGGTTGCTGCAGCAACGCAGGATGTTAGATTCATCATAATCGCAGGATTGTCTGCAACGTTTGCTGAATCAATATCGATGGCTGCTGTTGCTTACACCTCTGTGAAGGCTGCTTTAAGCCATTACATATCAAAACTAAGAAACGAAAAAGAGGAGATCAAAAAAGATCCAAAGATAGAGAAAAGGGAGATTTACAATGTGTATTACAAAAAGGGATTTAGAGGAAAATTGTTAAATGACATTGTCAAGAAAATAACATCCAGCAAGAAAATATGGCTTCAGACAATGATGGCTGAAGAATTGGGGTTACTGCCTGTGGAGTATAGTTATCCTCTTAAAAGCGCATTTGTTGTTGGTTTTAGTGCGATAATAGGTAGTTTGATACCGGTAATACCATTTTTCTTCTTTCCTGTAAAAACAAGTATAACATTAGCATTGATAGCGTCTGCGTTGGCATTATTCATAACCGGGATGGCAAAAGCTAAATTGACATTCGGAAGCGAATTAAGATCCGGGTTTGAGATGCTGGTAATTGGAATGCTGGCTGCTTTGGTGGGATACTTGGTTGGGTACTTTGCAGGCGTGCTTAGTTATTAGATAGTTTTATTGCAAAACCTTTCAGGACTTTAGCCAAGGTAGTTCACACTTGTGTATAAAGTATAAAACAAGAATATTCCTCACACAGAATTTATTTCATCTTTCCAAGCTTTAATAATTCTAATCCAATGTTATCTTTATAGTTTGATAGTTCTCTTTGTTTCGTTAAATTCATCGGTAAACCTCTTATTCCGTTTTGAAGTAAATAAGAAACTTTGTAAAACTTGTATGATGGAATAGTCCAAAGTTCATCTGTATCAATCATATAACAACAAATAAAGAAATCCTGATGTGGTTTAAAATCCTTTACTCTAAAATGCCTATTATCTTCATCATTTCTATTTCTTGTTTTTATCTGTATTTCAATTAGCCTACCTTTGTCATTTCTTATAATACAATCTATACCTTCAACGTCTGCAACAGGAGTATAAACAGTAAACCCTTTTTGAAGTAATTTGCCTATGACCATATATTCACCGCGTTTTCCAGTCATGACGCTTTCGCCTTTCATTTTCTAATCAACTCACTTAAAACTAATAATCACTTAAAATGTATGATCTTAGTATAGTATAACTAAAGCCTTTATAAATTTGACTCATTATTTTGACGTCATAAGAAATGCATATAATTAAGTCTATTTTTCTTTTAAAGAATACCTGCATAGTGCATTTTTCACACAAAAGTTTTATGCATTATCTTTGTCGGAAACTATATTGTACATATTTAGCTAACCGAGAAATGTAAGTAGGAGTTCATCCTACACTCTTTTTCATGGAAGAAATCCCACTTTTTAGGTAGTATCAAATATCTGTGTCCTGCACATACTGAAATTGACAGTTAAGTTTATAAATGTCTTTCTGAAGGACAGAGATATGAGCGTGCAACAGGACAAGCTATTGGTGCCATTGGACGTATATCTAAAGGCAGGGCTGCATATCGGGACCAAGTTCAAGACAACCTACATGAGCCCATTCATCTACAAGGTAAGGCCTGATGGATTGTCTGTATTGAATGTCCAGAGCATAAACAAAAGGATAGAGACTGCATGCAATTTCATGAGCAAGTACAAGCCTGAAGAGATAATGATTGTAGGGAAGAGAGAGAATGGATGGAAGGCGTTGAAATTGTTTTCCCAGTTGACCGGGATAAGATGCTACTCTGGGAGATATCATCCAGGCATCATGACGAATTCACAATTGGAAGATTTCCTGGAAGTGAAATTGATATTGGTAACAGATCCGTGGCCTGACAAGGATGCTGTTAGAGACGGGGTGCATGTAGGAGCAGCTGTTGTTGCTTTATGTGATACGAACAATGAGAGCAACTATATTGACTTGGTTGTGCCTTGCAATAACAAGGGAAAGAAGAGCTTAGGGTTGTTCTT
>CAYITV010000103.1:0-3106 GCA_964366285.1 Candidatus Woesearchaeota archaeon
TATATGTATAAGAATGGTTATATAAAGGTTTTGGTCTAAGAAAGTCATTCCATGTAGACAGCAGGTTTTCCCGGCTTTGCTTTTGATGCTTTATTTTGCGGATCGTATTTACTCTTGTCATTAACTTTGTAGACGATGATTTCCTTTGGTACTCTCTTTTCAATTTCTTTCTTGTTATACTTTTCTGCTTCCTGCGGAAGAACATAAATGTATATGTTACTTGCTTCCCTTCCGTGCTTCTCCTTTATAAGATTTGAGATGTTTGTTATGTCTGTTATTAACTGATTTGTCAGCTGATCCTGCTTGTCGAATTGATCGTTGATCTTCTTAGAATCTGCTATTGGCCAGGGTGACAATGAAACGAATCCCTTATTTCCTGTCTTTTCCCATAATTCTTCTGCTAAATGAGGACAGAATGGCGATAGCAACTTGATTATCGACTGCAGGTCATCTTTTAATATTTCTGCTTCTATATGGTCAAAGATTTCCCTTATCTTTATTGTTGCTATGTGGTACTGGAATTTTTCTATTGCTTCTGTGACTTCCTTTATACTTTTGTTGATGTAATGCTGGGTTTTATCACTTGACTTGCTTATCTTTACTGACTTGAAATAATCCATTACCTTCGTGATGAACCTTGCGCTTCCTGAGATTCCAGTGTCTGTCCATTCACGATCCTTATCGGGAGTTGCCAAGGAAACCAAGAAAAAACGGGCTGTGTCAATGCCGTGTTCTTTTGACACTTCTTCCGGCAAGACTACATTGCCTCTTGACTTAGACATGACAAAACCATTCTTGTGAAGCATTCCCTGGTTGAAGAGTTTTGGAAATGGTTCGCTCACGCTCACGTAACCTAAATCACGAAGAACCTTTGTGAAGAACCTTGCATAGATAAGATGCATGGTTGCTTGCTCTGCACCGCCTATGTATTGGTCGACGGGCATCCAGTACGATACTTTTTTCCTGTCAAATGGCTGCTTCTTATTTTTATTGTCTGTGTAACGAAGGAAATACCAACTGCTGTCAAAGAATGTGTCCATGGTATCTGTTTCCCTTCTTGCTGGTTTCTTGCATTTAGGACATTTTACTTTGGTGAATTTTTCATTAGTTTCTAGAGGATTACCTTTTCCGAATTGAACTTTTTCAGGGAGTTTAATTGGAAGATCTTTTTCTGGAACAGGAACGATGCCACAATCTTTGCAGTGAACCATCGGAATAGGCGTTCCCCAATATCTTTGGCGGGAGACCAGCCAATCACGAAGCTTATATTGAACTGTAGGCTTGCCAAGTTTTTTCTGTTGGAGATGCTGAACGATCTTCTTTTTTGCTTCTTCAGATGACAGATCATTGAATTCATTGGAATTAAAAAGCATGCCTTCTCCTATGTAAGCGTTTGTTAGACTATCGGTTCTTTTACCATTTGGCCGTATTACAATCCTTATTGGAATATCATATTTCTTTGCAAACTCAAAATCACGTTCATCGTGCGCAGGAACTGCCATCACCATGCCAGAACCGTATTCTGCAATTACAAAGTTTCCAGCATAGACTGGGATCTTCTCATTTGTGATTGGGTGAAGAGCGTATGAACCTGTGAATATTCCTTCCTTGTCAAGCTTGGCCATGTCTTCTTGTTTTGTACTTTTTATTTTTTTAAGGAAGTTTTCAACATTGGATCTTTGAGATTGCGTAACTAATTCCATAAGCCTTGGATGCTGTGCTGAGATGACCATGAATGTGACGCCGAAGAGTGTATCAGGCCTTGTTGTAAAAATCGGCCATGGCTTTCCGTTAATTCTGAATATAATTTCTGCTCCTTCTGATTTCCCAATCCAGTTTCTCTGCATTATTTTTATTCTTTCCGGCCAATCTAGTTTGTCAATATCTCTTAACAATTCATCTGCATAATCTGTTGTCTTGATGAACCATTGTTCTAATTGCTTGACTTCAACATCGGTGTCAGAATGGCGCCAGCATTTTCCTGAATGAACCTGCTCATTAGCTAGAACAGTTGTGCATTTTGGACACCAATTGACGCCTGCCTTTTTCCTGTAGATTAATCCTTTTTCATAGAATTTCAGGAAGAAATATTGGTTCCATTTGTAATATTCTGGATCTGAAGTCTTTAACATTCTGCTCCAATCGTAGCTTAATCCAAGAGCTTTTTGCTGGGAGATGAAATTTTTTATTGATTTTTCTGTGTAATTTTTTGGATGCTGTTTTTCCTTTATGGCTGCGTTTTCTGCTGGCAGGCCGAAGGAATCGTAGCCCATAGGATACAGAACATTGTAACCTTGCATGCGCTTGAAACGAGCATATATATCACCGACAGTGTAGTTGAACGCGTGGCCCATGTGGAGACCTGATCCGGACGGATATGGGAACATCTCAAGCATGTAAAACTTCTTTTTATTTTGATTTTCATTCACGACAAAGGCTTTCTTCTTTTCCCACTCCTTTTGCCACTTCTGCTCAATCTTATTGAAACCAGCCATAGAAATGCAAGAAGAAGGGTGATATTTAAATGTTTATTCCTGAGATTTAGTCGCTATTTCAGATTTCTTTATTAGTTCATTTAATTTTTTGTTTAATTCTGGCAAGGTATCTTTAGCGAATTCTTTAGCCTCTTGGCACTTTTGGAGTGATATTTTCTCAGCCTTGTATACTGAGTTATTCCTTAAGACTCTGTAATTATCGATAGTGTGCACTTTCTCCTTGGAAAGAAGGTTTCTCTCAAGTAAAAATGATGTTACAGCCTCATGTGAGTAAGGTTTATATCCACTTATTTCCATGAGAGATTGTGATGCTTCTCTTAAACATTCATAAATTTCCTCAAAGGCAATAGAAGCTTCATCTTCTTCTATTTTGCTTTTATCTATCCTCTTGAATCTTACTTCCGCCTTTTCTATAAGAGATTTTGCCATGCTAATATTTTTTACAGAGGATCTTACAAGATTTTCTTTTATAAAATATTCAAAAGGCTTGATCATTTTATGAATTCTATGAATCCCTCCAGAATGATTCCATTTGCAAGCGAGTTTTTAAATTCTTTTGTTGCACTTTCTAGATTGATAATGTGAAGACTTATCTTTCTTGCAAGCTTTTT
>CAYITV010000104.1:0-3078 GCA_964366285.1 Candidatus Woesearchaeota archaeon
TCAATTCCTTTGTCGCTTTGGATTTTGATTGACATAATAGTAATAGCGGTCTTAATCATAGGTGTTAGAATGGTGATGAATAATAGAAAACATTAAGAACTATATATAGGAAACTATATAACCAAAATCTTTATATAGGGGTTATAACTATCAAATGATAACACAATTTAACAATGAAAATTCGGGGGGTTTCGAAATGAAGTTCAAAAACATTATGTTAACAATTTTTTTAGTGCTGGCTCTTGCAATTGTTCCAACACTTGCCAGTGCTGCAACATTAACATTTGATACAGCATTCAATTCAAATTTCGGGGATATAAACCCGACATTTGGTAGCGCAAATCAGCGTGCATCGAATCCATTGCACGACGACGGCTCTATTGTGATCAAAGCAACAAGATCACTTCCATTCAAATATACAGGTGATCCATTAACAGATCCATCTATTGATCACTTTTCCGTAACATTTGTGCCAGATGCAACCGCACAATACAATCTTGTCAGCACAGATGTGAATGGATTAAACCTCCAACCAACACTTCCAATAGCTCCAAGTACGGCAGGAACTCCTGTTTCAATAAATTTTGAAGGGAAAATTCCAGAAGACTTGGATGCTGTTGACACAGCTTTCGTGGAAAAAGCCTTCAAAGTAGGGACATTAACTATTGAGGGAATGGATGGTACTAACCTAGCAATACCAGGAACAACAATAACCTTCTCTGTTTTCATGCAGCGTGAGAACTTATTTAGAATCTCTGACGCAGATGCTGAAGTGAATAACAAGGCAAAGGAAAACATTGATGACAATGATGAAATCAAAGATCTGAAGCCAGGTGACCAGATAGATCTTACTGTTGAAGTAGAGAATAATTACGACAATAATGATGACATAAATATCGACGGTGCGGATCTAACCCTAGATTGTGGAAATAACAAGAATTTGGATATTGACGATGAAAACTTGGATATTGATGTGTCAGCAGATGAAAAAGAAACTGACACTTTCAATATCAATCTTGAGGAAGATGCTAAAGATGGTTCTATCAATTGTGAAATCCAAACTATGGGTATCGATGACAATGGCGCACGCATGGGGGAGAAATTAAAATTTAGCTTCGACGTGCAACGAGAGACTCACGACGTTCAAATCAAATTACCAATCTTGACAACTCCACAGGCTATTACCTGTGACGACACATCCTTGCAAATGACCATTGGATTCATCAACTTAGGCAAGTCTGATGAGGATGAGACCGCTATCGAATTGACCAATCAGGACTTGAACTTCCAGGAACGCAGATCAAACATTCAATTGAATGAGGATGATTCTGAAGTCGAGATATTCGACGTTCCATTGGACAAGTTGACAGGAAAGACGCCCATAATCTTCTCAATCAAGACATTCTACGACAATGTCAAATCTTCAGATACAGAGACCTTGCTTGTCGATAACACATGCTTGACTTCGCAGCCTAAGGAAGAAGATCAGGATCAGGACAGCCAGCCTCCAGTCGGAAAGGGAACAGCAATCTTGGAGGAAGGAGCTTTGGCAACAAAAGTCAACAAGTTCAACAGCATTGCAGTTCAGGTTACAAACAACGAGAACGACAAGACTGCCACATTTGAGGTCAGCTTGACTGATGTTTCAGATTTCGCAGTTCCATCATCTGCAAAGGTTGTTCAATTGCAGCCTGGCCAGACATCAACTGTCTTCCTTAACTTCAAGACAAAGCAGGATATTGAGGAAGGTACTTACACTGGTACAGTCTCCTTGAAGAGCGGCGGGCAGGTTGTTGACACAAAGTTGTTCACTGTTGAAGTTTCAGGAGCAGAGGATGCAGTTAAAGATTCAGGCATCAGCTTCAACGGCACAAAGCTGTTTTGGATAATCGGCGATATAATCTTGATCGTTGTTGCAATATTCTTCATCCGATTGATTTTCACAGCCGGAAGAAGGAAGAAAGGCGACAAGAAGATGGCTGATTACGAGGCAGCTGCAAAGCAGAGAAGATAATTCTTCTCTTTTCTTATTTTTTCCATAATTCTTATTAACAAGTTATTATTATTCTATTTATGCTATCTGATCTAAAAAACATTCTTAAAGACAAGCAATTTCTTTCTGATAAAGAAGAAATTATCTCAAAGTTATCTTCGCTCCTGAACGATTCAATCAAACCCCATATAAAAAAAGAAAGGGTAGGAATAGCATTCTCAGGCGGTATTGATTCCACAATTCTAGCTTATCTTTATAGTAAACAATCAAAGAATTACATGCTCTATGCAGTAGGCCTCGAAGGCTCAAAGGATCTTCCAAGAGCAGCATTGGTTGCATCAGCAATGAAATTACCTCTTAAAATAAAGATAATATCAAGATCAGAAGCAATTTTAATACTGGAAGATGTAATGACTGCCCTCACAGAAGCAGGATTAAACCCAACACCAATGGATGTCGGCATAGCATCAGTGATATATTCAGTAATGCTCATGGCGCAGAAGGATCACATAAAAGAAATCCTCTACGGCATCTGCATGGACGAGCCTTTTGCAGGCTATGATCATCATACAAGCAGAAAGGAAAATTATCAAAAAGAATACATCCAAGAGCAATTATGGAATTCCCTGCATAATCTGGAATCAAATGAGCTGTCCCGCGACCAGGCGATTGCAAGATTCGCTGACATGAAGCTTACATCACCATTCATGAACGAAGATCTTGTAAGTTATGCAATGCAGATTGACCCGTCATTGAAAGTAAGCAAAACAGAAAAGAAAATCATCTTGAGAGAAGCCGCATGTCTTTTAGGCATCCCAAAGAATATAGCTTATAACAAAAAGACAGCAGCGCAGTATGGTTCTGGCTTTAACGAGCTGATTAAAGAGTTAGCCAAGAAAAATGGTTATCCAAAAGCAATTGATTACCTTTCTTCAGTGATAAAATAAAAGGCGCCGAAGGGATTCGAACCCTTGCGTGATTGCTCTGCAGGCAATTGCCTTACCACTTGGCTACGGCGCCATATAAAACCAATAATAAAGGCTGAATATAAATGTTTAGGTAAGAATTTTTCTCAAAGAATTTTT
>CAYITV010000105.1:0-3059 GCA_964366285.1 Candidatus Woesearchaeota archaeon
ATATGACTGACCACACCTCTCTTTCATAATATATTGAAGATTTAAAAACTTCAGTTTCCTAATCTTTGGTATTACTATTTCTACCCCCCCCTTAAATGGCAGTAGTAGCTACCCATATATAAGCATTTTCTTGGCATATACCCTAAAGGTAATACTTGTTTCCGGCGCTATTCCATGTAATCATTTTCTATAAATATTATCATGATGGTCATAATCTTCAATAGTAACTATTTTTGTATGTTCATCAACAGAAAAACACAACACAAAACTCTTATCAATGTGAACCCTCTTCCAATCTTGTAATGGTGCCCGAAGATTTTTATAATGCTGTGGATTATCAAGAATCTCTGTAATTTTCTTAAGGATGATGTCATATTGTTTCTTGTTTTTCTTGGCCAGTCTGGCAAGTATTTTATCAATTTCTGGCTTTATCGCTAAAGAATAAGTCATTACTCATACCGTTTTTTTAGTCGAGCGAGAGTGCCAATCGTCAAGGCATTCTGTTTTTTAATTTTCAATGCCTTCTCGATGTACTCAGGACGAAGTTCTGGTTCCAAAATAGTCTCCACATACTCATCAGTCATCACCTCAATAGCTTGTGATTTATCATGAAGCCCATATTTAGCTTTCACAATATTCAACACCCTATTCGTTTTCTCAGAAATATTGATGAATGCTTGTACCATATGAATATCATATTAATATGGCATATATAAAGATTTCGTTAATAGAAACAGCACTAATTTCCAATTAACGTCTGCTCCCAGTGATTTATCTTAAAAAGAAAGATTATCTCTTCATAATGCCAAGTATAGTATAGATTATCCGATCTGCAGCACGAATAAGATCACCCTCTTCCACGCCGGCAACAATCAGGCATCCATCATCTTCATAAACTCTTGTCTCATCCTCAAGTCTAAACCATATTACGGCAGTTTTTTCATCCGCATCATCGCAAGTTTTTACTTCAATCTCTCCATTCCCATAAGGCAGGGTAAAAGAGGCATTCAATGGTATCCTATACAAGAAGGGGTTGTCAATTATCTTGTCCAGTTCAAGCACTGCAATTGTCGTCACCCCGGTAAGATTGTCATATGGGTTAATGGTTGTAAATATCTGTTCCTTCTTAGGCAGCAGATAAGCCAAAGGATCAACAGGAATGTCCTCAATATCCCTTGGATCAGATCTCAAGATTATAGTATTCGGAGTCTTTTGTTCGTTTATATAAATTGATACTTGATAGCCGTTCTTGATCATTTTGAAATTAAACCCATTGTATGTAAAAAAAGCCTTTTCATATGCTTTCTTGTAATATATAATCCCGAAAAACAAGGAAAGCAACAATATCCCCATGATGATCAGTATTATGGCAAGTTGTCTCTCTGATTTCTTCATAAAGTTGCTCCAAAGTA
The DNA here is from genome assembly GCA_964366285.1 of Candidatus Woesearchaeota archaeon. GTDB lineage: Archaea > Nanobdellota > Nanobdellia > SCGC-AAA011-G17 > UBA489 > CAYJXC01. The sequence goes on from CAYITV010000105.1 coordinate 1,413, forward strand.
AGCTAATACTAATCTGTCAACCATCTTATTCAACGATTCAGCATCACCTTCCAAGATATAGCAATTACCCTCATGAGTCATTCCACTTTTCTCTTTTTGCAGCAGTTCAACCACAACCACTCCATTGCCGGCATCTTGACAGGTTTTCAAAGGCAGATTCTCGCATCCAGGTCCGTCTGCAACACACGATGCAGTTACAGTAGTCATTGTTCTTATATTGTTATAAAAATCAGGAATTGTATTCAAATAATTCTTCCCTGCTTCATAGCTAATATAAATCTTCTGTGCATTAATAAGATCATTAATATCACTAGGAAGTTGAATTTCTTTTAGTTCATAAGGTCCTGTCTGCACATCTAAAGATCTGCCATTAATCTTCACGTTCCATCTTCCATTAGGTTGTAATGCAAATTGTGCATCACCCATCTGGACAGTTCCTTGAGGCAGGGCATCCTCGCCAGAAAAGCCGCCAAAAACCACCCCAAAGGCGCTCATGACCAATATGACAGCAATGAAAATAGGTAAAAAAAGTTTCCTCTTGTCTCTTTTTTCCTGTAGTGCAGGTTTGGTTTTCATCTGAGAATTGTTTTAAGAAATAAGTCTAGCCGATATAGCTGCTTGGATCCTCTTTTAATGTTACTTGTGGCATTGGAAGGTGTGATGGCAGGCTCAATTCCTGCGCCAGTTCCAATGCACGCACATTGCATCTCGCAAATATCGCATTAACGACCTCCACAGAAACATCCGGAGGTACTCTCTTGTCCTTTCCCCATTGGCTTAGGATATTGTCAATCTTCTTCTGGTCTTCAAGGTAAAGCACGTTGCCATTGAATGAGATCTCTCCTACGCCCGGCAGGTAATGCACGCTGAACATGAAATCAAATACCAGGCAGTTCTTTTTATCTTTTAGTGGCAGTGGCTTCTGTTCAACCTTCTCAATCTTAAGGTCATGATTTATCTTAATCTTGCCCTCTACAGGCTTTTTTTTCTCTACAGAAATTTTTGTGAAGTTAAAACCTACAATCATTTTTATCTTTAACAATTTCAACAATTTGGGTATTTAAATGTTTCCAATAAAATTTTTCATAGAAGTATCTTATGCATTAAAATAAAGAAAAAGAAAAAAAGAAGAGCTTGAAGCTCTCTTTATATCTTTGCTAAGGTTCCAGTAAGACCTGTTCCCTTCTCAACAGCCTTTGCTGCTGCCAAGGTGTCTTCTGCGTTGTAACCAGCTACAAGCATAGCAACATGGTCGCCATTCTCAACAAGCTGCACAACTGCATCTCCTGGTGCATATGATGATCTGAACTCATCACATGTTGTCAATCCAGCAACCTTCTCAACTGCGCTGTTGATGCATGGTCCGCCTACCAAGATAAGGTCATACATAGATGGGGCTGTAATTTCATCATCGAACATCGTATTTAGGTCGATAGACGCAACTGTACAGACTTCACCTGCTGTTGTCTTTGTTGCACTAGTTTCACCCATTGTGACAAATGCTCTTGCACCCCTTTGTATTAATGGGTACTCGATTGTCACTGTTTCTGCATCATCTGTTCCTTCTGGGTCAAACAATGTAACCAAAGCTCCGTAGTCAGTCATGCCATAGTAGTGGTCGTCATCCTCATCTGGCTGCACTAACAA
>CAYITV010000106.1:0-3019 GCA_964366285.1 Candidatus Woesearchaeota archaeon
GAACGAGGTTAAATTCTCTCCTGAGTATGTCTAGATATTTTATTGACACATTTTTTTTATTATTAAACAGGCTCGAAATTTCATTTAATTTTGTTTTCCCCTCTGATATCGCAGTTAAAATAGTATTGTATGTTCTAGAATCTTTTCCAAACTCTACAGAGAGGACTGCTTTACCCTCTTCCCTTAATTGAGAATCCTTTGAAAGAATCAGATTAAATATAGTATCTTTTGCTGTTTTTTTTAAATCAATTAATTCATAATAATAAGGAACCCCCCAAAAAACAGACCAAAGCTCAATAAATTTTTCTAAAGAAACATCCAACTCCTTGAATAAACTGCATATATCTAGATTGCTTAGATCTATCTCATGTGTCTTTCTACCATATAACGGGGAAGCGGAGTTATAAAAAACTTTATTCATCAAAGAATAACTCGAACCTGCAACAGCCAATTGAAATACTTTCTTTTTTTGCTTTCTTTCATCAACAACCTTTTGTATCTCTCCATAAATAGACTTATCCACATTAAGGAAATTCTGAAACTCGTCAATTATGACTATTTTATTTTGTTCAAATAGATATTCAAGAAGAGAGCCAAAATTTTTAAATTGCGGCATTTTATACTCCATAGATATCTGTTCTAATATCCATTCAATAGACTTATCTGGCCAAATAAATATATAAATTGCTTTTGAAAATGCTTTTCTTAAAAGAAATGTTTTTCCAATCCTTCTTCTACCTTTGACTATCAAAAAAAAGCCATCCTTAGACATTTCATCAAGCTTATTCAATTCTTTCTCTCTTCCAATAAACTTTATGTTTGCCATACATTATGTATTCAATACATACTATTTAAACTTTTCGTTTACTCTCCCAGATAAGCCTCTAAGACCTGTTTGCTGCTCTTTATACCATTTGGCGAGGGATTATTGAAGGATGAAGAGATGCGAGGGGAACAGGGTTTCCTGTCCATCTGGGCATGGCATCGGAATGGAATGCTGCCATGAACAAAGGTCACAAAAATAACTTACCTTTGGAGATACTGATTCTGCAGCAAAGTTCTTAAAACATCATTGCATGGGAAAGATGATGGAAATAGTCTTTTTAGGAACTGGAAGCATGATGCCCACGAAAGAACGGGCGCAGACTGCGATTTATCTTAGCTATTGGAATGAGCACATGCTGTTTGACTGCGGGGAAGGAACACAAAGGCAATTAAGGATAGCCGGCATTTCACCAGCAAAGATCAACAGGATATTCTTAACGCATTGGCATGGAGACCATTTTTTTGGACTGCCCGGTCTATTGGAGAACATGTCAAAGCACAAGATGGAAAAGACCATTGAGATTTACGGGCCGAAAGGAACTAAATTATTGGTAAAGAAGATGGCAGATGCATTCCTGCTTAGGTATAAAATAAAGATAAATGTGCATGAAATCAACAAGAATGGTGTATTTTTGAAAGATCCCAGGTACATAATAAGGGCAACTTATGTCAAACATGGCATGCCGTGCATAGCTTACACTTTTGAAGAGATGCCAAGAAGAAAAATAAAGACAGACTATCTTAAACAGAAGGGAATACCTGAAGGACCGATGCTAAGGCAGCTGCAGGACGGGAAAGATATAATATTCAGAGGCAGGAAGATAACTGCGAGGGAAGCAACCTATCTTCAGAAGGGAAAGAAGGTAGCGATAATACTAGATACAAGGATTGACAAGTCATGCGTCAATGCTGCGAAGAATGCTGATCTGCTGATATGCGAGGCTACTTTCAACAGGGCACTGCAGAAGAAGGCAAAGGAATTCTATCACATGACTGCTGATGATGCTGGAAAATTGGCAAAGAAGGCTAAGGTAAATACATTAGTGCTGACGCATTTCAGCCAGAGGTATAATTCCATTCAAGAGCTTGAGAATGAGGCTAAGGAGCATTTCAAGAATGTTGTGATGGCTCGTGATTTCATGAAACTGAATGTGTAGATTATTCTTTGATTATGACTATAGTGTGAGCGATCATGTCGCCGAGCCTTTGCTTCTGTTTTGTTAGTATTATGAGAATTATCCCTAGGATGTAGAAGAAAGGCAGACCGTCGATGATGCGGAGGATGTTGCGTATTATGGCCTGCTTGATTGCAGGCTTTTTGCCATGCTGAGTGATCACTGCAATTTTCATTATTTTTTTGCCGATGGTTTGTCCTGCCAGGTGCTCAAAAAGAATGAAGTAAAGAAAGATAATGGGAAATACGGCGATAGTTATTAATAGTTGTATAGCTGATGGGGCATATCTTATCGGGATGCTTAGCATCATAACAGCAAGAATTATCAGTATTATGTCAATAAGAAATGCTAAGCTGCGCTGAAAGAGAGTTGCAAACTTCATGTTTCTTCCAAGGAGGATTTTAGATGTTCAATGACGTCCCTTAAATCGCCTTCGCACTCATTGAGCGATTGAGAAATCATAGTAGCAAGTCCATTTGGGAAATTGTTTTCCTGGTATGTGCATTTCATGACCTTTCCTTCCAAGAGAGATCGTATTTCCGGCGGCTCGTCTGCAGCGATAGTCTTTACTTTTTTTGTGAGCACACAATTGTTGGTGGAGAGAAGGAAGGCTGTGCCATCTTTTGTTTGAGTGAATTTTGCGTATTCGCAGGCGTTTGCCTTTTTGATGAAGCAGAGCTCATCTGGGCAGCTTGCGGCAGGAATGAGAAATCTCAAGAAAGGAGCGAGAATGATGAGGATTACCAGAACAAGCATGACATATGGAAGGAGATGAAGAAATTTTGTGTGGCGTGATGCTTTTCTTAAGAGGTGCTCCCTGATGTTTGATGGGTAACTTTTTTGTATCAGCAGATTTTTGAGCTGGGCGTCGGTGTAACCTTTCTTTTTGTAGAAGAGAAGAATCTTCATGATCCTCTTTTCCTGCGCAGGGTCCATAAGATAAAGACTTTCTTCAACTTTATAAATCATTTCTCAGTGTTTATTAACTGAATTACTTTTGATAGACGTTTTAAGTGGTT
>CAYITV010000107.1:0-2993 GCA_964366285.1 Candidatus Woesearchaeota archaeon
CCATAACCCCTTTTTGTGCTGGGGCTATAATAATTGATTTAGCTTCTTTAATATCGCATTTTCTTACTTTTACAACTTCACCAATACCTGTTTTAGCATTTCTTCTTAGAATACCATCCATTCTTATAACTGCTTGACCAATATCAGTGGGATATTGACTTGCGTGATGTTGTTAGGTGGCATGCTAAAGAATTAAAACCCCTCTTTCCAGAACTTGAAGAGAATCTCGGGAATGCAGATAGCATATTAGAGAACGAAATCAACAAATACAAGGCCTCCAAACAGAAATCCCGCCAAGTCATCTCTGGACTGATTCAACAAGGAAAAAAAATTGATGAAAAGACATTATTGACATTGTATGACAGCCAAGGGATAAGCCCTGAACTGGTAAGGGAAGAGGCTGAAAAACTCAAAAAGAATGTGGAAATTCCTGATGATTTTTACAGGAAGATTGCTGAATTGCATGCAAGACAGGGAGACAGATTCCAGACTGAGCGCAGGGACAAGATTGATTTTGGAGATGCGCCTGCTACAAAGGCAAGATATTATGAAGATTATAAAAAAACAGAGTTTAGCGCCAAGATAACAAAACAGGCTGGCAGCTGCTTGCTGTTAGATGAGACATACTTTTATCCTACATCAGGCGGACAATTGCATGATACTGGAACTATTGATGGCGTGAATGTCATTGAGGTTTTCAAACAAGGAAATCTTATCGTACATGTTCTTGATGGAAAGAATGTCTTCAAGGCAGGACAACTAGTAAAATGCAATATTGACAAAGAACGAAGACTGCAATTAGCACAGCACCACACAACAGCGCACATAATAAATGCCGCTGCAAGAAAGGTGTTAGGACCGCATGTCAATCAAGCAAGCGCGCACAAAGACATTGACAAGGGAAGATTGGACATAACACATTATAAAAGCCTGACTGATGAAGAGATTGAAAGGATTGAGGAAGAAGCGAACAAGATTGTGCAGAAAAGAATCAGGTTAAACAAGGGATTCTTTGAGAGGGGAAGGGCAGAGAAAGAATTTGGAGTTGGAATTTATCAGGGAGGAGTCGTGCCTGGAAAGGAATTGAGGATTGTGGAGATTCCAGGGGTTGATGTTGAGGCATGCGGAGGAACACATCTTGACAACACTTCTGAGGCTGGAGAGATCAGGATAATTAAAACTTCAAAGATATCTGACAGCATTGTGAGGATTGAATATGCAAGCGGAAAGGCTGCTATGCAGGCTGACAAAGGAGAGAAAAATACTGTTGATGAGATCTGCGGATTATTGAATGTTGAAAGAGAAATGATTCCTGGAAGAGCGAAAGAGATATTTGAGATATGGAAACAGATAATGAAAAAGAAGAGGGATGTTCCTATTGTGTTTAGATCAACAGACAAGGAAAGGCTGACTGATGATGAGCTTTTGAGAAGGACTGCAACTGTATTGAAGACTCAGCCGGAACATGTGCTGAAGACCTTGAAGAGATTCTTGGATGAATTGAAACAGGTAAAAATTTAAAGTGTCCATTTCTTTATTATTTCTTGCACCTTCTGCTTGGTTTCTTTATCGTAATGCTTGAGATACTCCTGCATTTTTTTAAGATTGTTTTTTTTCTTCACTATTTTTATTATTCCCACATCAATTGGCTGGTTAAAGTATATTAAATCAAGAAAAGTTTTTTCCATATCTGATACTGGAACATACATACCCCCATATAATTTGTATTCTATGCCAAAAAAAAGTTTCTTTGGTAATCTCCTTACTACAACATTCTTTTTGAGAATGATACGCTGTCCTTCCCGAACAGTCTGAGTTGTGAGAATAATCGTATTTGTTTCCTGCTCCCAGAGGTTATGGATGCTTAATGCTTCCTGCAAGCCAAGATATGATGGTTTGAAGCAAAACACTGCTAATGTGGGGTCATCTTGTGATGAATACCATCCCTTTGTTAATCTAAAGAACTCTCCTTTTCTAACCATCTTATTCAAGAGAAGATACGCATAGGTATTTTTTTCTCCTATTATCCTTCTTATTGATGATATATGTATCACTGGAGTTTTTTTGAGCAGTTCACGTATTTTGGTGAGATATTTTATAGTTCCCATCGTGCAATGTACTCCTTCATTTCTTTGACTGTTGGGATCGGTCCGGACAAAATAATTGCTGAAAGGTTTTCTTCATCAATAATCTTTATAGAAGTTACTTTCTTTAATTCTGGAGGTGCCTTTGTAGCCAATCTTAGAAGGAAAAAAATGTCATATATATCTCTTGCCTTTCCACGCTTAAGACAGGCATTTATTTTTTCTTTCAATAACTCTTCTGGTGTGAGTGTATACACTGTTATGTAATTTCCATCAGCAAGCTCGTATTCTTTGAGCACAGCATCTTTCTTGGCGAGAAATAAGGCTTCAAAGCGAATTATGGCGCGATTAAATTCCAGTTCAGAGTACAATGAGTTCTCTTTCACCATCTTTTTGTGGATGATGAACCCTTTCTGCTGCAAGCGTTCAAAAAAGGCATCGATGTTCTTTTTGCCAAGAAGGTACATGTCAATATCTTCAGAGAATCTATTGCCTTGGTAGCAACGCCAGATGGCTGTGCCACCGTGAAAGACTGCCCTTGGAAAGAAGCTGTAGACCTCTTCCATAATAAGATCTTGGGCATAGGCAATATCCTGATGCGCTTTCTTCTTTATCCGTGCTGCTAAGGGGAGTTTCATTTTTAACCAAACTTATATATATGTATAAGAATGGTTTTATAAATGTTTTGGTGTTAGAAATACTATTCCATGTAAATAGCAGGCTTTCCAGGCTTTGCCTTTGATGCTTTGTTTAAAGGATCGTATTTATTCTTGTCATTAACTTTGTATATCATGATTTGTTTTTGAATCCTTCTTTCTATCTCTTCCTTGCTGTATTTTTCTGCTTCCTGTGGAAGAACATAAATGTATACTTTATTTGCTTCTTTTCCCTGCTTCTCCTTTATAAGAT
>CAYITV010000108.1:0-2990 GCA_964366285.1 Candidatus Woesearchaeota archaeon
ACTGTCTTTGCTGGTTTTGGTGCCAATATCATGCAAGGACTTGCTCAAGGTATACAAACTGCCGGTGATTTACCAGCACAGGCACTCATTGATCAGATACAGCGCCTCATTGATCTCTTTGCTGGTTTGCATGTTCCAGATTATGTTGGCACTATAGCAGAAACTATCAGCAGTGTAGTTAGTGCTTTCAAAACTGCGCTTGAGGCATTAAGTGCACTAGGGAATTATACTCCTGCCGCTGCCTCTAGTATTGAGCAGGCTTTTGAGGAGATGAAGCGTATCATCAATGCCTTTGTTGGAATACATTCCCTGTGGGGTACTTGGATTGACTCAGAGAAGTTCCAGCAGTTTGCTGATGCAACAGGCACGGTCATGGATGCGGTCAAGTCTGGTCTAGAGGCACTGACAGGATTGAAAGACTATGTATCCCCTGCCCGTAGTGCTGTTGATGCTGCTGTTGCGGACATGATTTATCTTGTTCAGAGACTATCAGAGGGTATCTCACCTATAATGGAGGGTGTTGGTAAGTCACTTGCGGCAATTGGTGAGGGTGTTGGGGCTATGATAGAACCTTTGATAAAATTGCGCAACTATATTGGCATTGTTAGGGATAAGGTTTCTGGGATAGCACCGGCGCTTGATGCTTTCCAAGTTGATCTCACTTATTTGCTCCAGCAGATGGCTCAACTCGCAATATGGATACTAGGCCAAAAGGACTTGGCAGATCGAATGAAGACCTTTGGTGAAGTACTTGCAGCAATTGGCGGGGGTGTTACCGCCATGATAGAACCCCTAATGAAGTTGCATGATTATGTTGGCATGGCTAGGGTTGCGAGTTCGGGAGTGGCACCAGCATTAGAGGCATTTGAAATAGACCTGAGAGGGCTGTTTGGACGGCTTGCTGTGATTGCTCAATGGGTTGCAGATCAAGGCGACCTTGCTGACCAAATGCGTATCTTAGGTGAAACGCTTGCTGCAATCATGTCTCCTATTAGCACTGCGATTGATGTTCTGAACAAGATAGCAGTATATATTGCCCTGCCACGTGATAGGGGTGGTATAGCGCCAGCACTAGAAGCCTTCGATACTGATCTACGTGGCTTGATTGGTCGATTAGGTGTGATTGCTGATGCACTTGGTCTTGTTGATGTCCTTTCACCAATGCGGGTGAAATTGATAGCCTTCGGTGAAGCAATGCAAGCCATCATGCCCCCACTGATGAACGCATTTGAGATTCTTGACACTCTACGGGAATATATTCCACTTGAGCGCGTAGGTCCAGGTGGTATTGCGCCAGCATTAGAAGCATTTGAAACAGACCTGCGAGGCTTGCTTGGTCGTCTTGGTACAATCGCAGATACCATTGGTATTCTTGATCCAACAGTGGCTAATAAGCTCAAGGAACTAGGTGCAGTTCTGGTAGCAGTCATGGAAGGCGTTCGCTCAACCATCCAGACGCTCACCGATCTCATAAAGTGGGCTGCCACAGCACCAACTGACACAGAACTATTTGCAGCACTTCTTCATCTTGATGTGGCAATGGATATTTTCATCAGCTATATGGAGATATGGGCAGACGCAATTGATATTCCACCTGGAATGCTTGACTTTGCTGACAAACTTGGTCGAATCGTCGCACCATTCCAATCTGTCATATCAATCTTCTCAAGTCTTATCGACCTAGGTGACAAGCTTGGAGACAAGACATTTGATCTAGTTACTCTTATGAACTGGCTAGATTCGATAACTCGCGAACTTGTGGCTAGGGTGCGGCTCTGGATAGAAGGCATTGATCCCCTTGTGATTGGAGAATCACTTGCCAACTATGCAAAACTGCTTGGTGAGATAATCTCGCCTTTTTCAGCAATTATATCTGTTGTAACAGGTGCTATAGAACTAGCAAAGAAGGTTGCAGAGGGAACAATTGATCTAATTACTGCTACACAATTCTTAGATGATGCAACAAGAGAGTTTGTTAAACTAATCACTGCATGGGCAGGTACAGGTGAGGGAGCAATTGACATTGGTGTGATTGATCCTGAGACCAACCCTTTGGCCCTCTATGCTAAAACACTCTCTGCAATTTTATCACCAATGCAGACAGCAATCTCAATAACGTCTAGTGCAATTGATCTAGCAAAGAAAGTTGCTAGTGATGCCTATTCATTTACCAATGCCATGACTGTCCTTCGTGAGACCGTTGCCCGACTGGTTGATGCTATGTGGATTATGAAGACTGACATTCCACTTACAGGCAAGTCAGCAGAGGGACTGATAGCCTATGCAGAGTTGCTTGCGAAAGTACTTTCACCAATGCAGACAGCAATATCTATCACAACAGTAGCACTTGATCTTGCTAAGAAGGTAGCAGAGGGAACAGCAGATATCGCACAAGCCATGACCATTCTGCGAGAGACAGTTGCTCGTGTTATTGATGCAATCATCATTCTGCAAACTGATGTGCCACTTGACACAGTAACAAGCAAGCCCATGCTAGATTATGCAGAGTTACTGAGCAAGATTCTTGCTCCAATGCAGACTGTCATCAGCATTACTTCAGCAGCATTAGACTTAGCTGAGAAACTTGGTGAGGATAGCTTTTCATTCACCAACGCTATTATACATATGACCAATGCAGCACAAGGTCTTGTTATAGCACTCACAGGATGGCAAGAACTTATACCACTTAGTATAGATGCTGCTAGACCTGAACTGCTAGTTGTCTATGCTGATGTGCTTAGTAAAGTCTTAGCACCAATGCAGACTGTTATCAGTATCACAACAGCAGCAATTGACCTTGCTAAGAAAATGGGTAGTGATAGTATATCATTTACCAATGCCATCATTACTATGACCAATGCTGCTAGTGGACTTGTGGTAGCAATGACTGGCTGGCAAACATCTATCCCACTTGATACCGATCCTGCTACTAGCACACTTCTTCCCTATGCAGAGATGCTAGGAAATATTCTATCCCCCATGTCAACTGT
>CAYITV010000109.1:0-2882 GCA_964366285.1 Candidatus Woesearchaeota archaeon
CTCCGGATGCGATTGACATCATGCCTGCTGCAGCCTCAAGCGCAGCTTCGTCTGCCGCTTGTGTTGTGGTTTTTCCAGAAACACTAGAATCTATACTGTCTATAGTTCTTGCAGTCTCAATAAGTTTTTTGTACAAATTAACAATATCATTTGCTAGGTCCTTTGCAGAGCTGCTTAACTCAACAGGAAGATTGCTGTTGCCAAAGAACTCCTGCTCAACTTTGTTTTCATAGGCCTTCCTTGCCAGGTCTATTGCAGCCCTTATCTTCTTGATCTTGTCATAGTAGCTCATGGCAATGTCTGCCTCGTCTGCCTTTCTGTCAGATTCCCGCTTGTAATATTCTGAAAGGCTAGATCTTTTATCAGCTATATTTGTCATGTATTTTGTTGTGTCTGATGAATACAGCTCTATCATCAAGGCGTCTATTTTAGCCTGGATTTCTGGATTTACTATTATACTGAATCCTTCTGTGGCGATAAACTCTACTGTTGATTCAAATGTTTTCAAGTCGGCTGTATCTAGGGACAATGGCAATCCACTTAATCCGCTCTCTTTGCTTATCCTGTTAAACTCTGTTGAAATGAATGTTAGTGTCTTTTCTAATATATTAGTTATGTCTTCTGGTTTTGGAAGGCCATGCTTGCCAGATTCGCCCATAACTTCGCGCAATGAACTAATAAGAACTGCAAGATTTTCTTCTGCTTCGGCCCTTATCTTGGGATCGTCGCTGTATAATCCCCTTGAATATTCTTTGATTGCGAGCGCTGTTGTCAGCATTCCGCTGGCCCATGCATGAAGGCTGGTCTTTAGCCTTTCATATTCCTTATCTGGAGGAACTTTTCCAGAATCCTTGTAAGATTTTATTATCATGAGGGACGCTTCAACTGCATTCTTTGTCCTTAAGGCTCCCTGCAGGGTGTTCAGGATCAGATAGCGGTGCTTTTGCGACGCTTCTTCTTCAAGCAGCTCCTCAAACTCTTTTATCTCTGTCGGGCTTAGCTGCCTGTAAACGTTTATGCCCTTGGCGGCAAGGAATTTTACTACAACTTCCTGTATTTTTCCCGGTGTTTCCTGCTCATCTGGAGAAAGTTTTCTTATCTCGCCCGAGATTTCATTTCCATAACTGTCCAGGTCAGTCTTCTTTGCCCATATGCCAGCGCCAATAACGTACACAGCCTGGACACGCCTGCCGGATTCCTCGACGAAGTAGCCTTCAGGACTGTATGCTATGCCAATATCACCATAAAGTTTTATCAGTCTTGGTATATCGCCCCTTGCATAGGCGTCATTAAGTTCAGTCATCCACTTTCTAAATTCATCTGAGCTTTGGTCAACCTTGTCAGAGGAATACTGATTAAAGGTGTAATATCTTATGTTTAGTCTTCCTTCCTGTATTTGGCCGAAAATAATATCATTTTCATTTGCAGGAAGCCTTTCACCATCTGGAGCTACATACCTTAGGCTTCCGTCAAATTCTAGATCTGCTGATATTTCCTTGATGTTGAGCTTGAACTCGTGAATTTTGTCCTCAAGGTATTTTCTCTGGTAGCGGAGCCCGATGTACCTTCTTATTGGATCAGAGAAGTCCTTTAGGCTATCAGGCATTTCTATTTGCCCGCCCTTTACCACTTGATACAATTTATTTAAGTATCCTACTTTGTCTGATGATATGCTTACTGTTATACCAAGTTCCTTAAGCTGTTCTGCTATAAGGTCCATCTCCTTTACAATTTCCTCTTTCTGGCTCAGACGCTTTCTCAGCGCTTCCAGCTTGCTCTGGGCTTCTTCACTCAGCCTTATGGAAACCTCTTCAGATGTTTTTTTGTAAAGCGACCCTTTTTGGAACTTCAGCTGGTCTGCACCAGAGATGAGCCTTTCCTCGTCAAATTTCACGCCTGAATCGGCATAGAATTTGTATTTCCTGAATAAGGTGTCAAGCATTGAATTAACCACTTCTGTCTTCTTATTCCTTACGTTCTTTGATGTTCTTAAGTCACCTTCATTCAAAGAGATTATTTCCTCTTCTGGCGGAGTGAATGGCTCTGAGTAGTCTGAGCTTGGTATTTTTGGCGAGAACAGAAGCACTGTAGTACCAAATGCACTAGGCCCGGCTCCCAAGTTTATTTGACTGCTGCCAAATACCCTTCCAGTTCCTACTGTGCATGAGCCGGTATCAAAACTTTCTTCTGCTGGCAGCCCTTCGTATCCAGAAGGCACTGCTGGGGCTTCAATTCCGTCTACTAGAGATATAACACTGCCTGTCACATGCGACAATCCAGACATCTCAGCAGAGATAATACCTTTAACATCCAATAAAAGATTCGGGGCAGGAGCTGTTCCCGCGCCAACGCCCGGGGCGTTATAGCCGCTGTCTGGATTGACCATGCCTGGATAAACGTCTCTTTTCTCGTCTTTGTCGTGTTTGTCGACTTTCCCATCACCGTTAGTATCTCCTGTCTCCCCTTTCTTTCCATCACCATCCAAATCAACGTCAACCTTGCAGGTTTTGCATTCTTCCTGGTTGCTTGTAGTCCATCCTTTAACTGGCTTGGCTCCGCCCTTGGATGCTGCTAAAACTCCTGCAGCATATTTCTCAAGAAGCCACAGATTTCTATCTTCTGCAGCTCTTTTTTCTTCTGTTAATTTCTGCAGCTCTTTTAGCCCTGCTTCCCAGCCGTCTTTCTCTGTAATCTCATTTACTCTCGCGGCATCTTCGCTGCTTATAGTCCCGTCCCTTCTTAACTTATCAATCAGGTTTGTGGCAGCCCTGTCTCCTTCTCCAGGCTGCTTCTTGTATTTGTTCTCGCCGTTTTTTATAGTATTTTTAATATTATTTTCCAGCTTCTTGTATCTGTCAATTTTTTTCTGTGAATTTGCAAAT
>CAYITV010000110.1:0-2794 GCA_964366285.1 Candidatus Woesearchaeota archaeon
TATAAATTTTTCCATCTAAAACCCGGAAATCTTTCGGTTTAAAAGAAAACTTTTTAATACAGCACTCATTTTAGGCTTGAGGAAGCTACTTCTTTTGGGCTTCGCCCATCACCTGAGACAAGGCCTTGTCAATAGCGAAGAAGAGATTGACATCAGAGGCTTGGGAATTGAAATCTCTTGATCCTGAGAGTTTTGCCTGGACTTGGATGCTGTCTTTTGAATTATCAAGGTGAAGAATAAGCTCCTGGAATGAGGATGTCTGCTCTTGGAACTTTTTTACGTAGTTGCCGACAATCTTCTTTATGATAATCATGGCAGGAGGATCTATTTCCTGGAACCCATCAAGCTTAATATTGCCACCCAACTCAATCATGCTTAGCATATATTGTAGACCTTTCTATATATACTTTTCGTTTTGTGTCTATACTTCGGCTACATGCTAGTTTTTTCCAGAATTACTTTCTTTTTCCGGCAATATTATTTTATCTTCCGGATAATTTACGGCCTTTCCATGATATTTTTCGCGATTTTCCCAGATAGATATATTAAGATGCATTATTTTATTGCTGTATGCATGATCCATCATCTCTGAGGGGGAACCCATTCTTTTGGCATATAATTGCACTTACTATCATGACTATACTAGTGCTGATTTACATGATCAAGGAGTTTTTGCTATGAAACGATTCGGAGACATATTTCACATAGCTGTTGAATCTCTTTTTTGGGTGTTATTTCTTTGGTTTGTATACCTAATACTCCTAAAGATTTTTGGGCACAGCCCGACTGACACGCAGCTGCTGTACGGCGGGTTCAGCGCGATCATGATTTACCTTGTCGGACTGACATTTACCTTTGGCAGGTTCAGCGGGAAGGCTGATGAGTTTATGAGCGCTGCAAAAAATTCCTTTGCATTGATGCGCAACGACATGTCTGTTGTTAAGAATGATACATCTGAACTAAAACAAAATATGTCTGGGCTGAAAAGGGATGTGACTGTTCTAAAAGACGATGTAAAGGTGCTCAAAGGCGATGTGACTGTTCTAAAAGACGATGTCAAGGTGCTCAAGAATGACATGCACATAGTCAAGAAGAAGATAGTTTAGCATTTTATGAACATGTGTTTACTATCTTAGTTTTTGGCCTGCAAATAGAGTTAATGTTCTTTTGATGCAGAAAATAACATGGCAACTTTGAATTTATTTTTATGATCAATCATAGATATTTTTTCTATGGCCTATCTTAAGAACAAGGATGTGAAGCTTCTCCTGTTCGATATCAAAGATAACTCGGTAATCTCCAACCCTAAAGCGATAGCCTGGTATGCCGACAAGGCGTTTGATATCACATGATTCCGGCCTGATACGGAGCCTCTCCAAGGCGATTATAACGCGTTCCTGCATTGGCTTGTCAAACTTCTCTAAAGACTTCAATGCTCCAGGGGAATAAATTAATTCATACATCTACAGACCAAGCCTCTTCTTGACTTGTTCATGCGTGTAGGATTTTCCTGCGCTGATGTCTGAGCGAGCCTGTTCAATATCTTGTTTTGTTTCAATATTGACCTCTTTGCTATCCTCTACAATATCCCAGATGACCTCTTCGTAGCTTTCTTTTTCATAAAGCTTTCTTTGTTTAAGGGCACTGAGAAGATGCTTGCTTACCTGTATTGTTGTTGCCATAGCGACTATATAATCAGCTATAGTATATAAATGCTTTGATTTTTGACTGCTACTAATTGTTCTCACAAGATTTATAACCTTTGACGGAATGATTTCAGCTGCCATGAAACATACTTTAAGGGTGACTTTATTGTTAACTGGGTTGTTTCTTCTTGCGCAGTTTATTGGATTGTGGATATTGAATGGATATATGCAAAAAGAAGAGATGATTGTTGACGGGGAAAGGATTGTAAATGTGACGTGGCAGGGACTGCCTTATGGCGTTGAGAGGCCTGAATTTGATGAAAAAACAAGCTATATACCAATGTTCGGGATAATACTGATTGCTACTTTGATAATACTGGTTTTCATGAGGCTTAAGCTGCTGAGATTATGGAAACTCTGGTATTTTTTGAGCGTGTGGTTTTGCTTGACTGCTGCTATTGGGATTTTCATGGGCGATAGAATTGCATTGGTAATCGCAGGCATACTGGCAGCTGCGAAGGTTATATGGAAGAATATTGTACTGCATAATGCAACTGAATTGCTGATTTATGGGGGATTGGCTGCTGTGTTTGTGCCGTTCCTGAGCATATGGAGCGTAAGCGTATTATTAATATTGATTTCTGTTTATGATGCGATAGCAGTGTGGAGGACGAAGCACATGGTTGCGATGGCAAAATTCCAGACCAAGCTGAAATTGTTTGCAGGACTGCTGATACCGTATGGGGAGAAGAAGGCTATACTTGGGGGAGGGGATGTTGGATTTCCTTTGTTCTTTTCTGGGGTGATATTGAAGCAGTTTGGGCTTATGGAAGCAATGATTGTTAGTCTTATTGTGAGCATAGCTTTATTGATATTGTTGTTTAAAAGTGAGAAGAATAAGTACTATCCAGCCATGCCTTTCCTGAGCGCCGGGTGCTTTATTGGATTATTAGTTATATGGCTAATTTAAGGAAGGCGTGTTAAGCTTGAAGTCCTTGTTTTGGCAGGAACAGATCAATCCTAAAGGAACTGATTCTGAATCTGAGACAAAGACAGCTCCACATACCTGGCATATTATTTCTGACATTTTGTTTTAGATTCTCCCTTGGTATATAATGTATATGTTTATGAAGGTTATAAGAAGACGA
>CAYITV010000111.1:0-2788 GCA_964366285.1 Candidatus Woesearchaeota archaeon
AACTTGGGCTAGATGACTTAAAGAGGCATTTTATTGCGGCGATGCATTATTCTGCCATGAAGAATTCAAGATATATTGATTTTGATGAACTGATGAAAAAGCTTGTCAAATCTTCCTAGACTCTTTCAAATCCAAATGAGAGCTCAAGATCTTTCATCTCATTCATTACTGAGAGAAGATGATGAATGATTCTTGTCTCTTCATTTGGCAACTTTTCACATAGCTTATAGCCTTGATTTATCAAGAGGATCCTGCTGTTGCGCAGATCGACCGCCTTAGCTGGATCGAATTTGTAGTATAAGCTGGATATCTGATGGTAATGAATATTAACCTTCTTGTAGAACTCTTCAAGATTCTTGCTCAGCCTTACTTTTTTATCGCCGGCATACAGGCAAAGATCACGATAATTATCTGCGATGTTTTCCATGCTGCTCAACGCTGTGTAGATTGAAAGCGACTGCGTGCCAGATATTCTTCCGCTTTTATTCAGAATGCGGTAGCATAGATTAATCAGCTTGTTGTTTGTCCTTTCTATAGCAGCGATATCATTCAAACCCGCATAACTGCCTGACTTAATCTGGTCAAGACTGTCATCAGCCATGCTGGCATTCATGAAGAATATCTTCCTAAGAACAGAGTCAAATTCGCCTTCGACTGTTTCGGCTACATTTTTGATGATGCAGTAATTCTTGCCCTGCTCTATTATCTCAAAACCGAGATAGGTATCCAGCTCTTTCTTGATTTCATCTATGTCGATGCCATCCTCGCATGTTATCTTGACTTCAGAGAATCCACGATGGTACAAAGAACGAAGATAACGCTTGAGATATTGATCCTTTTTCTCCAGCTTTATCTCTGCTGCTTCTATGCTTTGATGCGATGACGGGCAAATCAAAAGAGAACCTTCCTTTTCCTGAACTTCAAGCTCCTGGCCTTTCTGGATATGATGCTGCCTGACCCACTTGTTCGGCAGGCTCACCATCAATGTACTTGGGCCTATTCTCGCTACCTTTCTTATCATGTTATCAAGATAGCGAAACTATTATTTAAAGATTTCTAAAATTATAATATTAATATGCATTATTATAATATAAGGATAAAGTATATATAAAATTTCCGGGAACTACGTTATTATTCCGGTGATTCCGGAAAGGAGGCGGATTTTATGTTAAAGGTAAAGAAAAAGGATATGGTGATATTGTCCTATTTGAGACAAAACGCGAGGATGCAGCTAACACATCTGTCGAAGATGAGTGACATACCGGTATCCACATTATTTGACAAATTAAAGACATCGACGCCGTTTATTCAAAAATACACAGCGCTTGTCGATTTCCAACCTCTTGGGTTTGCCACCAGGGCGATGATAGTATTGAAGGTGAGGAAAAACAACAGGGAAGAGGTCGAGCAGTTCGTGAATGGCAGCAAGGTCATAAATTCCGCATACAAGATAAACAACGGATGCGATTATATTTTAGATGCGCTGTTCAGGGACATGAAGGAGATGGAGGACTTTCTTGAATACATGCAGGAAAGGTTCAAGGTAGAGAGGCACCAGGTGTATTACATACTGAACATATTGAAGCAGGAGGATTTCCTCAACAGCAAAGAACATGTTGAGACGATGTTTCCTGGTTGATGCTTGTTACACATTAAAGAGAGAGGCATATAATTATCAGACAGGCACGATCTTGCTTACAAACAATATTACAATAATTCCAATGAGAATTGCTATTAACTGCTTAGCGCTGCTCTTGAAATCGCTCTCTTTTTTCATCTCCGGGAAGAGATCTGTGCATGATATATACATGAAGCCCCCAGCTGCAAAAAGCATCAGGTAAGGAACAATGTTCTGGACAGATGAGAAGTATAGATATGCAAGCAATGCCCCAACAACTGATGTAAGGGCTGACAAGAAGTTGAAAAGCATAGCCTTGATCTTGCTAAATCCGCCGTAGATCAAGATGCTGAAATCACTTATTTCCTGGGGTATTTCATGGAGAAGTATGGCCAAGGTTGTCACAAGGCCCAGGTTTATGCTATGCATGAAGCTTGCAGTGATAACAACACCGTCGAGGAAATTGTGGATGCCGTCGCCCAGAAGATTCATGTATGTGAAGCTGTGTATTTCGCTTTTGCTGTGGTGGTGGTGCCAGAATATGAACTTCTCTGTTGCGAAAAAGAAGAGTATGCCAAGCAGAACATAGACAAAGGTGTTTGGAATCTCATATTCGATTGCTTCCGGGAGCAAATCGAAGAATGCTGCTCCAAGCATGGCGCCTGCTGCAAATCCTATCATAGGGAAAAATGACTTCTGGAGGGTCTTCTTTTTTATGCTTAGAGCAAGTATGCCGATAAATGACATGAGGCTGACAATGACGACTGCAGCCAAGATATAATACAGAACCATGAATATAATTGAAGATTAATCCCTTTTAAATATTTTGATTGATGATTGTTAAGATCTAAAGAAGACTGATCCTAATGCATATGCATTTCCAGTTTTTTTCAAAAGTGCAATGATTGCATGCCTTACTGGATCGAATGCCGGATCTTGATTCAAAGTGTCTTCTATGGAACTGTTAGAAGGGTCAATTATTATTGCACCGAGCCTGCGCTGGCCAGACCATATCCCTACACCCTGCCTTGTGGATCTGCCATCTTCTGACGGCCCATAAGTATTTGGGTGGAATTCCAAATTGTGGTAATGAATAATCCCGCTGATTTCATCATAATTTCTGTAATTCATTTTTTTATCCTCTGAAAACATTGTGTTAATTTTGACTTT
>CAYITV010000112.1:0-2779 GCA_964366285.1 Candidatus Woesearchaeota archaeon
ATTTAACTTGTTACTTTTAGTTAGTAGTTACAAATAGAAAAGTTTATAAGCTTACTCAGATCCAACAGAAGTACAATGGGCAGATTATCTAACTTTTTGTGGGTAACCACATTGATTTATGGGTGTTCACCAGTAGATTCAGTCATTCATAAAATTGATAGAAATTCACAACAAACCAATACTGTCCTTATCGGAGGGCATCATGGCATTACTGAAGATGATAACATTTTTCGGAATAATATTCTACCCATTCTTGCAGGAAAAGGTTATAACCATTTAGCTTTAGAAATTGATTCTTCGCTACAACCTCTTGCAGAAAATTTACCTTGTTCCATACGAGAAATAAGAGAGAAAATTAAAGATTTTAGCTATCCAGATGAAATAACAAAAACTATTCTTCTGGCTCATGATCTTGGCTTTCATCTACATTTTGTTGATGATTTCAGTTTAGGATATGAGGGACCTGCAAAGTTATCAGAGAGAAACACTTATATTAATAAAAATCTTGAATCAGCCATTCTTGATAATGATCCAGATGCAAAAATTGTTGCTTTCTTTGGAGCAAGTCACGTACCCACTCGTCCCTTTTTTAGGCCAGACGCAGGAACGGTTTTTCCTTTGGGATATTTTCTTTCTGAAAAACGTAAACAAAATCCTTATGTAATGGTTTTGTTACCAGATTATAAAGTCGAACAATTTGAACGCTTTGAAGGAAAAGATCAAGCATTAGATATCATCTCTCTACGAGACTAATTTTGTTTGTTACATACAATACGACTTGGTGAAATATGAACAGTATAAAATAATTTAATATGCAGGCAGATACTCTTTGACCAATTCTTCCAATATCGCTGGGTCAGAACCAGTTTTCTCTGCGGTCGCAGCTACTACTCTTTGTACTCCACGGCTGTCAATATTCTTTTTATCTCCGATAAATTTATGCAAGGCCCACTGTGGATCTGTATCAATCATAACCTCGTGGATCTGTTGGAGACGTTGTTCATCATCAAAACTGGAGGCAAGTGTATAAGCTGTTTCAAGGTGTTTAACCGAATCTCTATTTTGTGCTATCTTCATAGAAAAATCAAATGCCTCTTGCATTCCAGATATATCACTGGAATCAAGGAACCATAAATGGATATACTCTTCTCTTAAGGCATCTTTAATCAATTTGGTTCTCAAGGAAGTGAAGTAAGGATCAGTAAGACTGCCTTTTCCGCGTATCCATAATCGATAAGCAGTTTCCAAATTGCTCCTGTCTCTTTTTTTATCGCTGCAAACTTCTTTGCTAAGTATTTGCAGTGCTGGAAAATCCTTTAAATGTTTAGCAATCTCTGCTTTTACTTCAAAAGGTGCAGTAGGATAAACCTCCAGAAGATAACGCTTGTCAATTATCGATGGCCATAATGATTCACTATTTTTGTCACGATCACTAATCCGTAACCCATGTTTTACAGCCTGGGCAATCAATGGTCCTTCATACTTTTTCTCAATAAGAAGATGGTATACTGTTCGTGGATGTTCAGCAACGTGTTTTTCTGCCCAAGAAAAAAGCAAGTCTGGATCATCGTCAAAAAGTCCTTGACTATGGCGCTCTCCGTGAGGAAATAAGTCATGCTGTCTTACAGTTTGTGTAACAAGCTCGCATAAAGATTTTAAATCACCCACCTCAAGATTAACATGATGTTCTTTATAAAGTTCAAAAGCCCTTTTAGGATTATATTGTTGCATATTTCGTATTAACATTTTAAGCCGTTCTTCTCTTTTTTCAGGATCGCTCAAGGCTATCTCTTCCAATAAACCAAAATCCTCATCATACCACCAAGAAGCAGTATTTTTCATCTTCTCAAGAACAAGGTCAAAAACCTTCTTTATGCCCTCTTTATCTTCCAAACTTTTGACATAAGAAAATGCTGCAGAATAATCATTTAGCTCAAAACATCTTTGAGCAGCACAGGTAAACAATTCGCGGTGTTTCTTAAAACCATCAGGAGATGCGAAGTAGTTAGAGGGAATTAACTTTCTAATATTAAAGAAACTATCATGGTTTAAAGATGGGACTTCTGTGGCTAATCTAAAAAGAAGATCATATTCTTCACGTTTAGCTAAAACCTGAAAGGTATCATCACTACACAATCTCTTTCCATATTTTATTGCAGACTTCACAATATTATCTTTCAATTGATTATAATCGCCATCGAATAATGCATCAGCCTTGCCAAATCCGCCATAGATCATGTCAATGACACCTTCCCATCGCCCTAACCTTAATTTTTCATCAATTATGTTCTGTGCAAGAGTGGCCCTCTGTGCAAGAGGATAGCAAGCAAGGTGACCATTAGAAAGAAACTTATCTTCAAGGCCAAGTGTAGTCAATGCAGTTCCAATCTGAGCCATACTTTTTTTAGCCATATTGATTTATGCAAAGCCAAAAGTTTATAATGGTTTCGGTGTTTTTCCTATTATTACTATCCATCATGTCTGATGTTAAATCTGAGAGCATCAACAGCGTAATACTCTTCAACCACCCGCAGAGTATTTATAAACTATTAATCTTTTTTCCATTTTATGATAAATTTCATGCAGAAACCTCACTCTTCCGAGGATGTGCAGGCCTTATTGCACCCTCTAGTAAAGAGATGGTTCTTTCAAAAATACAAGGATTTTTCCCTGCCGCAGCTCTATGGTGTAAAAGAAGTTCACGAAAGGCATAATTTGCTAGTCAGTGCCGCAACCGGATCTGGCAAGACATTAACTTGTTTTCTTTCCATCCTTAATG
>CAYITV010000113.1:0-2706 GCA_964366285.1 Candidatus Woesearchaeota archaeon
CAAGTATGTACCATATTAAGATGATTAAAAGAATTAGCGCAATGAATCCAAGTACAAAAGTTATTATCTTATCAGCCGGCCATCCGCTTTTTGTTATGGCAACATCCTCAAACAATTTATCAGCCACATAGATGTCATATACCCCAGCCTCAACCCCCTTGGCCAGGTTGACCGCAGCAGTCTCATTTGTGTCTATTGTAAATTCTTTTACAAATGTAAACATTTTATCAAGGCTTTTATACTCTATTTTTATCGGATTTGAAAACCTTATATTGCCGCTGTTTGTTATGAACAATGTCTGGTTTAAGATGACATAGCTTATCAGAGTCTTCTCTCCGATCAGTATTGTCCCATCATGCTCCTTTCCCATGGCAAACAGGTGTATGTTCCAGGCGCCAGGCAGTGCATCATCAGCAAGATGGAATTCATACTCAGAATTTGATTTTATCGTGTCTGTGAACGTTTCTTTGCCCTTTGGATTGGATATTATCACCCCGATGTCAACATCTATCACATTCCCAGTCTGGTCCAAAAGCACAGGAACAATCTTTATCACCTCTCCAGGAAGATAGCTCTCATTTTCTTTTGTGAAGTCAAGCTTAGTAGGAGCAGGATCAACAATTATTGAAATCTGTGCATTTCCCCTATTGCCAAATTTATCCTCTACACTTACATCTACAATATGTGCGCCAGAGGTTATTGTGTAAGGCACCTGTATTGATTTTGAGAATTTTCCCTTGGAAACATCTGTCTCAGCAGTATTTTCATCAAGCTTTAATTCAACATTCGCATCATCAACAACCTTGTCAAGTATGGTGGCTTCTCCTTTTATCTTAATATCATCACCAGGATTATAATGCATCTTGTCAGGTTCAGCGAAGATAAGCATGTCTCCCAATATCAAAAAAGTTCCTGCCTGGAATGTTTTTGCATTTCCATAGACATCCTGCACAATAATCTCTAATGTATATTGCCCAGAAGGGTTTTCCTTTGTGTCATATTTGTAGGTAAATTTTCCCTTGCTGATTTGTATTGTGTCCACAAACACATCTGTCTCACCTTGTTTGAAATGCAGTGTCGCAGCACCATTCAGCAGTGTACCATCAAGTTTCGTTACTGCTGCGTCTATGCTCAATGAATCCCCTCTCTTTATTTTCTCTTTGTCTATATTGAAAGTTCCAGAAAGATCCTTTGATATTGTGAATGTTGGCGAAGATGCCTGGTCTATTATGTTGTTTGATTGATCAAGTGTCGCTTTGATGACGCAGGTGCCTTCCAGATATTCAGGTATCACAATCTTCTCAGAATAATCCTTCTTGGCATTTGCCTGCAGGGAAACTGATTTGGCAAGCAGTTGTTGCTCTGTCGTGCAGCTTAATATTAGTTTGAATGTTGCAATCGTGTCAGTGTCTCTAAGGATGTATCCAGAAATTACAGCCCCGTCTCCTATGTTGACAACAGATTTTCCAGGCCCGTTTATGGATATTTCAGCATCTGCCACAGGCAAGAATATAACGCTTAATATTGCTGCCAGGAAAAAGAGTCCCCTCTTTTGCATGTTAATAAGTGCATTTAACACTTTTATATACTTATCTGTGCCTTTTTATGCTTCTGCCACGTCTTTCATAAGCTTTAAATAGGTTTTAAGTGGTTAGAGTGTATATGGCAGAGCGTAAAGAGCGTGTCAAGGAGCAAATAAAGGATTATGCACTGAAACACAGCGCTGCCCACATCCTTGCAAGTGCAGTCCTCTCATTATATCCAAAGACACAATTAGCAATAGGCCCACCATTGGAAGACGGCTTCTACTACGATTTCGGCAATCTGAAGATAAGTTCCGAAGATCTTCCAAAGATAGAAAAGAAGATGCAGGAAATCATCAATAAGGATTTGAAATTCGGGCTTTCAGAGGTAGACAAGAAGAAGGCAGAGCAGCTCTTGAAAAATCAGCCCTTCAAGCTTGATATACTAAAAGAAATAAAAGGAAAAATAACCTTCTACAGGCACGGGGATTTCATCGACCTATGCGAAGGTCCTCATCTCTCTTCAACAAAAAAGATAGGAGCAATAAAGCTTACGAAGATATCAGGTGCTTACTGGAAAGGCAACAGCAGTAATCCAATGCTGACAAGAATCTACGGTGTCGCATTCTCTACAAAAGCGGAGCTTGATTCATATCTTAAGATCCGGGAAGAAGCAGCAAAACGCGATCATAAATTAATTGGTCAAAAACTTGAACTGTTCATGTTTCATCCAACATCCCAGGAATGCCGTATTGGCTGCCAAAAGGAGTTACAATCTACAACGAACTGATAAATTTCTGGAGGGAAGAGCACAAGCAGCATGGTTATCAAGAGATTGTTTCCCCATTATTAAACAAGAAAGAATTATACCTTACATCTGGTCATTTCGAGCATTATTGGGAAGACATGTTCACCACAAAAACAAAAGAAGGCGAGGAATATGGCATCAAAGCGATGAACTGCCCGAATGCCATGGTTGTTTTTGGAACAAAGATACGCAGCTATCACGAGCTTCCATTAAGGCTTTCAGACACAGACACACTGCATCGCAACGAGCTTTCAGGAACATTGAACGGTTTACTAAGGGTGCGTGAATTCCGTCAGGATGACGCCCATATTTTTATCACAGAAGAGCAGATTGCTTCAGAGTACGAAGAGGTTTTCAAGATTGTCAATAGATTTT
>CAYITV010000114.1:0-2703 GCA_964366285.1 Candidatus Woesearchaeota archaeon
TACTATGCGTGCAGATTTAGTGAAAGGTTTGTTGTTCATTAAGCCCATTTGATGCATGGAGTACAATATTCTCCTATGAACTGGTTTGAGGCCGTCACGAATATCAGGTATAGCTCTTGCTGTAATTACGGACATAGCGTAATCTATGTAATTATTCTTCATTTCTTCTTCAATCAATTGTGGTCGAATTTCCTCAGGCATGGTTATATGCGTATTAGCTCTCCTTTTGTTATTCCCTTATTATACATCTAAATTTGCCTCCATAGCGTGCTGCATAATAAAATCTCTTCGTGGTTCAACTTCCTCCCCCATTAAAGTGCTGAAGGCGATATCTGCCAAAACAGCATCTTCAATTGTTACTCTCTTCAATATTCTTGTTTCTGGATTCATCACCGTTTCTCGTAATTCTTCAGAATCCATTTCGCCCAGTCCTTTAAACCTCTGTATAACAACATTCTCGCCAATTTCTTTTAGTCTTTCTTTCAAAGAAGATTCATCGCGTACATAAAAAGAAGTTTTGCCTCTAATGACCTTAAATAAAGGAGGTTGCGCTATGTAAACATAGCCATGTTCAATTAGTTGTCTAGCATGTCTATAAAAGAAAGTTAGTAATAAACAGCAGATATGATTACCATCAGTATCTGCGTCAGTAAGGATGATTATTTTATGATATCTTGTTCTATGAACATCCAAGTCCTGTCCAATTCCAGCGCCTATGGCAGATATCAATATAGTGATTTCATTATTCTTCAACATTTTGTCTAATCTTGCTTTTTCCACATTAAGGATTTTACCTCTTAAAGGAAGAATAGCTTGGTACTTCCTCTCTCGTGCAGAGATCCCTGTACCAGCTGCAGAATCCCCCTCGACTATGAATAATTCCGCTTTTGCAGGATCCCTTTCCTGGCAGTCAGCAAGTTTTCCCGGCAAGCTGCCAGATTCAAGTGCGCTCTTTCTTCTTGTCAACTCGCGTGCCTTCTGCGCAGCCTCCCTTGCATGCGCCGCAGTCATGCATTTTCCAGCAATGACCTTAGCCACAGCCGGATGCTCTTCAAAATAAGTCGTCAAACTCTCATAGACCATGCTGTCAACAAGCCCTTTGATGTCGCTGTTTCCAAGCTTTGTTTTTGTCTGTCCTTCAAACTGCGGGTGCGGGATCTTCAGTGACAATATTGC
The DNA here is from genome assembly GCA_964366285.1 of Candidatus Woesearchaeota archaeon. Taxonomy (GTDB): domain Archaea; phylum Nanobdellota; class Nanobdellia; order SCGC-AAA011-G17; family UBA489; genus CAYJXC01. The sequence goes on from CAYITV010000114.1 coordinate 1,177, forward strand.
TGTGCATCCCTCTCTTACATCAGGCCCTGTCAATTTTTCGTCAGTCATGTTATTCTTTTTTATGTAATCATTCACAGCCCTTGTCAGCGCAGTTGCAAATCCGCTGTAATGCGTCCCGTGTTCTATGGTATTTACATTATTCACAAAAGAATGCACGTTTTCCTGGAATCCTTCATTGTACTGGATTGCTATCTCTATCTCTGTGTGATCAAACTGCTTATGCAGGTACAAAGGCTCTTCATGTATCGGATTCTTTGTCTTGTTCAGGAATTTCACAAAAGCTGCTATACCTCCATCATACTGGAAAGAAGAGTCTTTTCCTGTTCTTTCATCCTTGACATCAATCCTGAGCCCCTTGTTCAGGAATGCCAGTTCCCTCATCCTGTTCGAAAGTATTTCATATTCAAACTGTATTGAGGAGAATATCTCGGTATCAGGAATGAAATGCACAATCGTTCCAGTTTTGTTTGATTCTCCAATCTCCTTGACATCAGCTATCGGCACTCCTCTTGCATACTTTTGGTAGTAAATTTTCCCATCCCTCATCACCCTTACCTCAAGCCATGTCGATAATGCATTGACTACGCTCACGCCAACTCCATGCAGTCCGCCTGAAATGTTGTATGTCTTCTTGTCAAACTTTCCTCCTGCGTGTAATACAGTCATTACCAATTCCAACGCGCTCTTCTTCTCTATCGGATGCTCTCCTACAGGAATTCCCCTTCCATTGTCCTCTACAGTGATGCTGTTATCCTGATGAACTGTAAGGGTTATATGATTGCAGTGTCCAGTCAACGCTTCGTCAACCGAATTATCCACAACTTCCCAGACTAAATGATGCAAACCACGAGTTCCAAGATCTCCTATATACATGCTTGGTCTCTGTCTGCATGCTTCTAATCCTTTTAGGACAGTAATACTTGCTGCATCATACTTTTGTTGTTCTGCCATAAGCCACTCCAGACTATCTCTTCAGCTGCTGAGAACCCCCAAACCCTTTAAAATAAGGATCAGTTCCCATCATACCTCAAGTTCCTGACTATTAAAACCTTTCTCCAGTCAAAACCTTATTATTTTGGATTTATAGCCCTTCTGGAGGCAAAAAAGCAAAAATTTTTGTTGTAAAAAATCTGTCACTCATATCAAAAAACAGAAAGGTATTTATATAAGATAATATCCCGATAATATTAAAATGGAAAAGGCCAAAAGCAGTATCATCTCATTCACTGTCCCCCGAGATATCAAGGAAATCCTCGACACAGCCCCGATGATAGGCTACTACGACTCCCTTTCAGAATTCCTCAGGGACGCTATACGCTCCCATCTGAAGGCAAACAAGGGAATAGCCACATTGATGGCGTTCCACCTGTATAAAGCGAAAAGAATATCAATAGGAAAGGCTGCTGCTATGATAAGTGCATCATTAGAAGAAACAAAGGAGCTGTTTACAGCACTAGAAACATAAAAGAGGAACCATGCTGCCATTAAATCTTATGAACGAGCTTCCGCATGATTTTGCCTTAGCCA
>CAYITV010000115.1:0-2593 GCA_964366285.1 Candidatus Woesearchaeota archaeon
CTCACACCCAAGGACTTAGGGATGTCAAGAGAGCCTGGGGAAGAGACATTTGGAGGCTATCCATACAAAGCCCCGCCTGCATCGCAGCCAATACAGCCTGGCAAAGACCAGAAACCTCAAAGGCCGTTTTATTAACACTCTTAGATATTTTTTTATAGACAAATTTAATTAGATTTAGCATGGCAACCAATCTCACCCCTCAATACCAGAAGGCAGAAGAGGAATATCACCAGGCAAAGACTTTTTCTGAGAAATTAGCTGCACTGACGAAGATGCTGAGGGAGATTCCGAAGCATAAGGGCACTGAGACCATGCAGCAGCAGATAAAGCAGCGCATGGCAAAATTGAAGGTTACAGAGGAGAAGCAGAGACAGCAAAAAAAGGGCAGGCATGGATTTGCATTGAAGAGGGAGGGCGATGCTTTAATAGTTCTTGTTGGAACTGTGAACAGCGGGAAGAGCACATTACTGAACAAATTGACAGGGACTCATGCTGAGGTTGCTGATTATCCATTCACAACTAAGATGCCTGAGATGGGTGTGATGGACTATCATGGCGTGAAGATACAGGTTGTTGAGATACCTGCAGTGGTAAATAATTTTGCAGATACGAAGATGGGACCTACTTTCTTGTCATTGATAAAACAGGCGCAGCTGATGGTGCTGTTATTCAAGAATCCTGAGGAGAAGGCCTTGCTTGACAGGGAGCTTGTTGATGTGCAGACTAAAAGATTGATGTACAACCAGCAGGAGAACTTTCCTGATCTGATATGGATGAATCTGGGACTGATAAAGGTGTATACAAAACAACCAGGAAAGAAGAGGGAGGAGAGGCCGTTGGCATTGAAAAATGGGGCCACTGTGAGGGATGTGGCAGAGATAGTGCACAAGGATTTCCTGAAGATGTTCAGGTTTGCGCGCATATACGGGAAGAATGTGAGATTTGACGGGCAGATGGTAGGGCTGGATCATATGCTGAAGGATGATGACACTGTAGAGCTGCATCTTGGGTGACAAAACACTTATATTCTTTCAGGCCTTATTGATATGCGATGGGTAAGTGGTTTGTCTTATTGGTAATCCTATTGATTTTTCTAGATGGATGCATAACTGGAGAGGTTGTACTTGATGCTGGAAATGAAACGAATAAAACCTCTGGAAATGAGACTAGCATCGTGAATAAAGATGTTGATACTTTGACTACTGAAGATGATGAAAAGATGGCTGAGTACAACAAGAAGAGGCAAAGAGAGCTTGAGGCTTATGGGTTTGGCATATTCAACTATTCTGTGCTTAATAAGGATACATGCGCAGGACACTATGAGAACATGCAGGAGAAGATACGTGATCTTAAAGATGATGTGAAGGATGCTGATGAGAATTTTGTTAATCAGAAAGAGGACGTTGATGAGCTTGAGAAGGAGCTTGAGATTGTCAAACAAAGCGGGAATGAGAATGCGGTAAAGCATCTGGAGGAGAGGATAGACGGAGAAGAAGATGAGATGAAAGAGGCAGAGGATTACTTAGATGAGATATCTGAGCTGTATAGAAGGCATATTGTGATAAAAAACCACATAAAGGAATACTGCCTTGAACTTAAGGTAAGCGTTTAAGAAAGATATAAAAATAGTTTTTCTATTGATGGCTTATGGAATGGCTGCATAATGCTTATAATCTTAGAAAGGATGAAATAACTGAGAGACTTGAAGAATTTTCCAAGGTTAAAGATGATGATATCTTTTATGAGCTATGCTTCTGCTTATTGACACCGCAGAGCAATGGGATGAGGTGCGATGAGGCTGTGACTTTGCTGCGAGAGAAGAATTTTATCAGGAATTCCGTGCCTTTAATTCCTATACTAAAGACCAAGACAAGATTTCATCATCACAAGGCACGCTATTTGCAGATGATGAAACAGATGTATCCTGATATAACGAGCAGGTTATCAACTGAACGAGATGCACATCTGCTCCGTGAGTGGCTTGTAAGAAATGTGAAGGGCATTGGAATGAAGGAGGCAAGCCATTTTTTACGCAACATCGGTTATAGACACTTAGCGATACTGGATAGGCATATCCTGAAGAATCTTGTGAAATGCAACGTCATCGATACGCTGCCTAAGCCATTGAACAAGAAGAAATATCTTGAGATTGAGAAGAACGTTTTAGACTTCAGCAAAAGAATAAAGATTGATGCTGACCACCTGGACTTATTGTTTTGGAGCATGGAAACTGGGGTTGTTTTCAAATGACTTCTGAAAAGGAGATTGGGCAGGTTATTGCACTGATCAGCAAAGAAGCACGGAAGTTTCGTGAGCCTATTGTGACTGCTGTTGCTAATGAGACCAGGGATCCATATCAAGTTTTGGTTGGCTGCTTGTTAAGCTTGAGAACTAAAGATGAAACTACTGCTGGAGCGTGCGAGAGACTGTTTAGATTGGCTAATACTCCGCAGCAGATGGTGAAGCTTAAACAATCACAGATTGAGAAGGCAGTATACCCTGTAGGATTTTACCGCGTGAAAACAAGGAGAATTTTAGATATCTCTAAGACATTACTAAATGAGTACAAGGGAAATGTGCCAAGAACAATGGA